>JBKBUA010000030.1:3460-4778 GCA_046290845.1 Thermodesulfovibrionales bacterium | reverse complement strand
GTTCTGATGGTTGTCAAGACGAGGAGGGAACTCTTCGAATCATTATCAAAGAGGGTTAAGGAACTCCATAGTTACACCGTGCCTGAGATTATAGCACTTCCGGTTATTGAGGGTTCAGATGACTATTTAAGGTGGCTTGAAGAGGTGACACGATGAAGAAGGCGGCCTATACTGAACTGATATGCAAGGGATTCTGTAGTTTTTACAGAGAAGGTAGAGATGAATTGACCTGTGAGACCTATAATTTCCTCGCAAGAAACCTTACAGTATCAGAGTTGAAAAGCTTAATTCATGGCATCAGCAAGACCCCTGATCTGTCCTTTGATGATTATATAAAGAACACTATCTGCATTAGATGCGAATTCTTAAAGGAGGATTGCGATTTCAGGGCTGGAAAGCAGTCACCGCCTTGCGGTGGTTATGTGGTAATAGAGAAACTGCTGCGAACTTACTATGTTTGAAAAAGCCTCCTCAGGTTTCTTAACTCTGATTCAAGGCCTGTTGCCTTTTCGAGGGCAAAGTCATTGAAGGTCTTTACATTAAATCCCCTTTCCCCTTCCGTTAATTTTATAGCCCCATCCCTGTCAGTCCTGAAAATTTTCGCGCCAATATTGCCGAGTCTTTCTATTGTCTCTTCATGGGGATGGCCGAAGGGGTTTTCTCTACCAACGCTTATTATAGCTATCTCTGGGGAAACGGCATGAAGGAAGGCCTCTGATGAGGAACGTCTGCTTCCATGATGACTGATCTTAATTGCATCACTACTCAACCATCTGCCCAGATGCAGAAGGTCTTCTTCAGCCTCGGCCTCAATGTCTGCTGTTAATATAAGCGATGCCCCCTTTTTACCCTTAACCTTTATAACGATACTGTAATCATTGCCTCCCTTTTCAGATATCGAATAAAACCCTTTATAGGGATGAAGAACGAGCATCTCGAGTCCCTCTGATTCAATCAGATCACCCCTCTCAAGTCTCCTAACAGGTGTCTTTATACTATCAGGATAGATAAGCAGGCCATTATCCCATATCTCTTTAACCTTGAATCTATTGATTAGCCTTTGAAGACCTCCTGAATGGTCATTATCAGCATGAGTGAGTATGATGGCATCTAATGTTTTCTTTCCCTTAAATCGTAGATAGGACTCCACCTCCCTGCCTGTCTTTCCTGTGTCAATAACAAAGGTCTTTCCCTGATGTGTCTCTATTACAGCACTATCACCCTGTCCCACGTCGAGAAAGGTTATGGATAAGTCACTCTGCAGTATGCCAGGGAGGAAAACAGGGATCAAGGGTGTAATACAGAGTAATGATAGAAA
>JBKBUA010000030.1:0-3361 GCA_046290845.1 Thermodesulfovibrionales bacterium | reverse complement strand
TAACCTCTCGAAGGGGAAATAACCTGTTAGGATAAACAGGAATGAAGAGAAGAGGGCTACTGGTAGGATTATAAGGCAGATCAAGGGGGTCAGAAGGATATTCACGATGGGTGCTATTATGGAGAAATAATGGAAATAATAGGCAACGAGTGGTGCTGTGCCGAGGGATACAGAAAGACTTATCAGGAAAGTCTTCTTTAATCTTATAGGGATAACCTTCAAAAGGCCTTTCACTCCCTTTTCGGTCTTATCCGATGATTCAGGCTGATCTGTCTCTTTCAAGGAATGACCGAGAAGGAGGACAGCAATAAAGGATAGCTGGAAGGATATATCATTGATTGATGATGGGTCCCAGAGCAATATCATGGAGGCAGCAAATAAGAGGGAATTAAGCCAGTAGCCTCTCCTGCCCATTAATAGTCCAAAGAGGAAGATGTTTATCATTATGAAGGAACGGATTGCAGGTATGCTTGCCCCAGAGATAAGTAGATAAAGAATGAGAAAAGGGAGGGACAAAATGGCTGCAACCTGTGATGGCGTAAGAAATATCGTCAGTCTTCTCAGCAATGGGTGGGGTAAAAAAGAGATCGATGACCTGATCAAAAAGAAGAGGAAGGTCGATAGAAGACCAAAGTGTGTCCCTGATATGCTCAGGATATGGGCAAGACCTGTTCTGCTGAAGGATTCCCTTATGTCCTCACCAAGACCTGACCTCTTTCCTGTTATGATTGAAGATAGAAAGGCGCCACTGTCATTGGATAGTCCTTTAAGGTACCTATCAAGTCTTTCCCTTTCATTTTCAATAACCTTAGTTACATCACTAAAGGTAGAAAGCAGGGAATCGGATTGGATTCTCTCGATGCCATTGTTCTTTTCGAGATAAAGTGTTATAGCCCTTTCTTTGTAGGAACCCGGATTATATCTTACCCTGTTAAGGGAAACCCTGACGATCAGGCTATAGACCTCTTTATTCTCCAGTTCGATACCCGAGATAAGGACCGCGTCCCTTCCATCAAGACCCTTTATAGCTCTATTGTTCTCACAATCGATGGCAGATATTATCTTACTCCTGTAGAGAATTCCTGATAATGTCGGTTCGATCCCGCCCTGGCGGGACTCTGAGACCCTTTCATTCACGAGGAGGCGGACTCTTAGTTGACTGCCGGCAATCTCCTCAACCTGGAAAGAATCATGCCTTAAGAGACCATAGAGAATCCCTGACAGGATGAGGATTATGAGAATGGTCCTCTTATTCAGGATAAGGAATACACAGGATAGAAGCAGAAGTAATGATGTGGAAAAGGGGAAATGCTGGAAGATGTAAAAGAGGAGAATACCAAATATAAAGGCTATGAAGTAGTTCATGACTCGCTTTCATCTATCGCCTTTAGCCTCTAACCTATAGCCTCCTTAATTACCGATGCTATTGATTGGGCTGAAGACTCCGCGATGCCTCTATCAATCGCCTCGACCATGACCCTTATCTTGTTCTCGGTTCCCGATAGTCTCACGAGAACCCTTCCCTTGTTTTTAAGGCTTCTTTCGACCTCTCTAATGGATTTCATAATCCCAGGGAATGAGTTGAGATCGACCTTTTCTTTGACAGGGACATTGATGAGTACCTGTGGATAGGTCTCTATACCTTTAACGAGTTCTGAGAGGGGCTTACCCTCTCTCCACATGGTGTGAAGCATCTGAAGGGCTGTAATTGGACCATCGCCTGTTGTATTGTAATCAAGGCATATGATATGGCCTGATGGTTCTCCCCCAAGAATATAATCGCCATCGATCATCCTTTCTGCAACGAATCTGTCACCCACCTTAGTCCTTATGACCTTTATGCCCTCCCCTGATAGAAAGGCTTCAAGGCCCGAGTTTGACATTACTGTTGCAACAACAGCATTATTCCTGAGTCTTCCCTCCTTTTTCAACTGTACAGCCCACAAGCCGAGAACCTTGTCACCATCCACGACATCTCCCTTTTCATCGCAGAATAGGGTTCTGTCAGCGTCTCCGTCATGGGCAATACCAATATGGGCGTTGTTATCTTTAACAGCCTTACAGAGGGCTTCCATATGGAGTGAGCCACAGGAGTCATTTATGTTTATTCCGTCTGGCCTGTCATTTATTGCGACCACCTCTGCCCCGAGTTCTCGTAGAACCCACGGGGTTACCTTATAGGCTGCACCATTGGCACAATCCACGACAACCTTGAGCCCTTCTAAGGTAGAACCTCTCGGAATTGTAGATTTAATATACTCAATATACCTTCCTGTGGCGTCATCGAGTCTGAAGGCCTTTCCAATATCACAACCCGATGGTCTTTTTTCCAGCTTCTCTTCGCCGAACACTATCCTTTCAATCCTTTCCTCTAACTCATCAGGGAGTTTGAATCCATTGGAGGAAAAGAATTTTATCCCGTTGTCCTCAAAGGGATTATGTGAGGCTGAGATAACAATTCCGGCATCCTGTCTCAGTGCCCTCGTGAGAAAGGCTATCCCTGGTGTTGGGATGGGACCTGTGAGCGTCACATTCATCCCCATTGAACAGATGCCTGATGTAAGGGCGCTCTCTATCATATAGCCCGACAGTCTCGTATCCTTTCCAATAAGTATCATATTCCTTCCGTGCCTTCGTGAAAGAACAGAAGCAGCAGCCATCCCTATCTTCAAGACATTTTCAGGTGTCATGGGATGCTCATTCACCTTTCCTCTTATTCCATCTGTGCCAAAAAGTCTCATCTCCACCTCCGACTTATCCTTATTATGATCTCTACTTTATCCCTTTCAGGCTTTATCTTTTTACCTGCCAGGTCAAGGCCTACATCCTGAATGAGATTATCCCTCAAACCAGAAATATCGACAGGTTCGGTATTTATAAAATTTATTCTTCTTAATTCTGATATAACTCCTTCAATCCTTATCTGGTCGGGAACGGTCTGAATAGAACTGATAAAATATCCCCTATCTGGTCTGCCTGTTATAACAGGTCTAACAGGAACCACCTTTGTAATCTTCTCCTCGAGGGTCACCCTTACAAAAGGAGGATCGATTCTTACAACCGAGACGGCATTGGGAAGGCTGATGTCTCTCTCACGGATTGGGACTTGGGATTCCCCTTTTTTTGCCTTGCTTAAATCAAGATTTATTCTAATGTCACCCTGTTTTATATTCTTGATGAACCTCTCATATCCCCTGATAACGATATTTATAGATTTAACATCACATCGCACTACATCGAGGTTCTGAGGTATATTTACAAAATCCAGAGGGACATCAAAAGGTATCTCTGTCTGTCCCCTCGATGTAACGAAGAGCCAGAGGATAACCGCTATTATAATCGCCGCTGTCTTTAATGGTAT
>JBKBUA010000307.1:0-671 GCA_046290845.1 Thermodesulfovibrionales bacterium | reverse complement strand
CGTGTTGATAATAAATCTCTGTAACACATCTTCAAGGGTCTCTACCTTCTCATGTATCGTGGGCATCCATACCTCCTGATATTTATTTCATCGTAACAGAATCGAGGGGCTTTGTCAAAGTAACAAAATCTCCACCTATGAGGTGGTGACTGGTCATCACACAACGTACTGATGTTTACTTAAGCAGCCTGTTTTATCAGTGACCTCAGTTCTTCCAACTTTGTCCTTGCCGTCGCCCATTGAGAACATAACTGTCAAGGCCAGTGAGACTCTGAGGGATTCGAGAAATAGCTTTTTTAAAGCCTACCCGATCAAAAGACCGTACCCGATACAAGAACTAAAGTTCTTTCCGACAAATATAATGACAATTTTATCCACCCCTGCACCTTTAGACCCAAAATTACCCTCAACAAAAAACACTACTCCCTATCTGTCTTAATGTTGCAAGTGCTGATTTTAGCTCAAGCAGCCTGTTTTATCAGTGACCTCATATCTTCCATCTGATCTTTCTTTATCCTTGCCAGCGCCATTGATAACATAACTATCAATGCCAGTCCAACCCTGAGTGTCATCTTTGCCTTTCCCCTTACAAAATGTACGAAGCATGGGGTCAGGTCTTGTTTCTTGCATTAGCTCTTTTTTAGCAATCTACTTACCACAGAATAGTGAAT
>JBKBUA010000306.1:0-682 GCA_046290845.1 Thermodesulfovibrionales bacterium | reverse complement strand
AAAATCTGTGGCAAAAACCATATCAAGATACAGAACATAGACAAAAAACTGAGGGTCAGGGGTCTCAAGCAGATCCCTGATGGTGCGGAACACAGTTGTGCGTTCTTCATACAGGATCATGGGGATTACTACATAAGGCTGGTTGTGTATCTTCCCTGTGAGGAGATGCTGTTTGATAGAGAGAGGGCTATTGGTGCAGACCTCGGTATAAGGCATCAGGTAACCTTCTCAAACGGTGTATCTATCAGATACAGTGTCCCGATAACAGACAGGCTCAGAAGATTATATCAGCAGTTCAGCAGGACAAAGAAGGATTCCAAAAACCGATCCAGGATAAGGCTGAAGATTCAGAAGGAGTTCTACAGGCTAACCAACACTAAGACAGACATTAAGAACAAAATAGTTTCTTATCTTAAGAGGCACTATCAGATTGTTTGTTATCAAGACGATGATATAGAGACGTGGCAGAGGATATGGGGAAGCAAGATTCTGTCTACCTCTATAGGTGGAATCAAGGATATGCTCAAGGGGAGAATATCGACACCTGTAGAGGTAGAGAGGGGTTACCCTTCTACATATCTATGCCTGTGTGGTAGCATGAACATTATATCCCTGAATGAAGAGGTATACAGGTGTAAAGACTGCGGTCTGACCATGCATAGGGATGTAAAGGCTGCTATAT
>JBKBUA010000305.1:0-687 GCA_046290845.1 Thermodesulfovibrionales bacterium | reverse complement strand
GTCCCAGGAAGGACGGATAAATCTTCCATTTCCGTTATTTCTATCCATTTTATCTTTCCGTCCCTATCCACACTTTGTAAACCCGCAGTTATGGCACACAACGCATCCACTCTCATGCTCCACGCTTCCTCCACATTCAGGACAGGCGCCGATCAACATCACAGGATTACCATTATCTTTATGCCCGTTGCCACCCTTCTCTGTCTTCTGTCCATACTTTTCGATGGCCTTTGCTATCGCATCAGAGCAGGAGAGTATCTTTCCACCGTTACTCCATGTCTGTTGATGACAGGATATCCCCTTGAGTTGTTTAACAACCTCTGCAGGGTCTATATTTGATCTGAAGGCAAGGGAAACGAGCCTGCCTATTGCCTCGGCCTGACTGGCGGCGCAGCCTCCTGCCTTACCCATCGATGTGAACAACTCGAAGAGATGGCCCTTTTCGTCCTCATTTATGGTTACATAGATATTACCACATCCTGTCTTTATCAGCCTTGTTGATCCCTTAATGAGGTCAGGTCTTTTACGTGGTACTATCTTACCTGTCTGATTTGTCTCTCCTAATTCCTGATTCAAAGATGCTATCTTTTTTGTCTTACCAGTTGAGAGCACCTGTTCTTCCCTTGAACCATCCCTGTAAACCGTTACACCCTTGCAACCGAGTTTATAGGCAAGGATATAAACCTC
>JBKBUA010000304.1:0-697 GCA_046290845.1 Thermodesulfovibrionales bacterium | reverse complement strand
TATCTTCAAATGCCTAAGAGCGGGATAATGCTTGTTGTGTATCACGACGAGGAGTGGGAAGATGGACTTTCTTATACCCTTGAGCTTGCCCGCATCATGAATAAGGCGATTTCAATCCTGATAATTTACAGGAGAAGTGTTATGGAGCGAGTTGAAGACTATATGGTGGCTGTCACCTTTGCTGAGGCAGGTGAGTTCATGACAGCAAGGGAATTGATAATGAACGACCTTAAGAAGAAGGGCATGGATTATGAGGAGAGATTGAGGTTTATTAAAGAAAGATGTCGTTCATTTGGGATTGATCTTATAGATGTGAATACATCAGCGAATAGCGTGAGCTCTGCAATAAAGAGTCTTCTTAAGGACAACAATGCTATAGAGATGGTCTTGCTGAGTCCGTCAATTACCCTTGATGGTCATATCTCTGCAAGGGCACTGCAAAGGCTTGTTAAGGAAGTTTCAAGGCCTGTGATAACCATGACAAAGAATATCAAAGAAAAAACTGCATAAAGGAGGAAGGAATGTATCTTTACTTACCTGTAGCACTCACCAGTATCAGTATATTTATCCCTGTGGGATTGGGTCTTGCTGTTGGTCTCCTCTCGGGGCTATTCGGTGTTGGAGGCGGCTTTCTCATGACGCCACTTTTGATGATGTTTGGCATATCGCCTGTTGTTGCAGCAGCAACAGATGCTAA
>JBKBUA010000303.1:0-703 GCA_046290845.1 Thermodesulfovibrionales bacterium | reverse complement strand
CCATAACCACCATATCTATTGATGACAGGAAAGGTAAGCCAAACAGGATAGAAGAAAAGGTAAAATCCATTGAGAGAAGGATCGGGAAGACCCTTAGGAAATAGGGAGGAGCTATGGCTGAGAAGGTAACACTCAGTGTTATTAAGGCCGATGTAGGAGGATATGTCGGGCATTCCTCTATCCATGCCGATCTTTTAAAGACGGCTGAAGATAAGTTGTCTAATGCCCAGGAAAAGGGGATGATCATTGATTACCATGTTACCCGTTGTGGTGACGATCTCGAACTTATCATGACCCACGATAAGGGCGCTGATAACGAACAGATACACAAATTAGCCTGGGATACCTTTGTAATGTGCACAGAGGTTGCAAAGGAATTAAAGCTCTACGGTGCTGGACAGGACCTGCTTCATGACACCTTCACAGGAACTGTAAAGGGTATGGGGCCAGGTGTGGCTGAGATGGAGTTTGAGGAGAGAAAGAGCGAGCCTGTCATAGTATTTATGGCTGACAAGACCTCACCCGGTGCATGGAACCTGCCACTGTTCAGAATATTCGCTGATCCCTTCAATACAGCGGGTCTTGTCATAGATCCCACAATGCATGAAGGTTTTAAGTTTGAGGTCGTTGATGTCTATGAACACAGGAAGATAATATTCTCAACACCAGAAGAGATATATGATATACTGATGTTCATTGGGGC
>JBKBUA010000302.1:0-711 GCA_046290845.1 Thermodesulfovibrionales bacterium | reverse complement strand
GCGTCAATACAACATTCCAGTTCATCCATGGAACTTCCTGTTTGGCTGATATATAAACTATCTCGATAGACATATGAAATGTTACCAAAGTAAGAATCAACGAGGCGTGCATCCACAACAGCCCTTCCTGCTTCTGAAATCATCCTGATAACATCATCCTCCGTCTCAGGTCGTGCGTTGATTAAAGGCTTAGGGATTAATCCCGAAGGTTGAAGGAGGGTAATAATCTTTTTAAATTTCAGAATGCGTTTTGGATCAGGTGGCAAGCCCTTTAAGTAACAATCCTCAAAGTACAATAGGCTATCATAAAAATACTTAACAAAGGTCGAAAAGCAGGTGGAACTGAAGGAGACAAAGGCCTGCTCGGGGGTCACGGTGCCGTAAGTCACTATGCCTTTGCCCCTTATTATGGCAGACTTTCTCTCAGACAGTGCCGCTGAGATGGCATGGGGTGAAAATTCATCAATAACAGGTATGTCATGAAAGAATGTCCTCGTCTCGCAATCCATAGGGATTACTTTTGTCGCCCCTGTATCTATTCTCAAAATCTCCTTTATGATACTCCAATAGGGTTCAGCGGGTTTTGAAAAGAGGAAGGCATTTATATTCATTAGACCGAAGATTTTGCTCAACTTAAATACTTCATCATTAATAGGCTTACTTGAGAATAACTCCGCATCCAGCGCAAGAAATATGGCATCATCTCTATCT
>JBKBUA010000301.1:0-718 GCA_046290845.1 Thermodesulfovibrionales bacterium | reverse complement strand
TTGCATTTTCAACCCTTACATCCCCGCCCATATCTTTTATCACATTAAGCAGCCCTGTTCTTGTTGGATTTACACAGACGTTTTTAATTAAGATTTCTGAACCAGGGATAATCAACGCCCCAGCAATGAAAAATGCAGCGGATGAGAAATCAGATGGAACCGTTATATCGATAGGCTGTAATCCCCTTGCCTCTTTACCCTTCACTATAATTGCAAGACCTTCAACATCTATTGCCGCTCCCATTGCCCTGAGCATCCTCTCTGTATGGTCACGGGATCTTTGAGGCTCGATTATCTCTGTCACTCCATCGGCATAAAGTCCAGCAAGTATCAGGCAGGACTTTACCTGGGCAGAGGCAACAGGCATCTCATATCTAATTGCCTTGAGGCTGCCACCCCTGATTGCCATGGGAAGATATTTATCACCCTGCCTTGCATATATAACTGCACCCATCTGCCTTAAGGGATTTATAACCCTTGCCATTGGCCGCTGTTTTAGAGAATCATCGCCTGTCAGGACAGAAAAAAATGGGTTCCCGGCAAGAATCCCTGAGATAAGCCTTGCCGTTGTACCTGAATTTCCACAGTTTATAACATCAAAGGGCTCTTTTAAACCATGAAGACCCTTACCATGAATTATGAGTTCAGAGTTATGGGTAATGAGTTTTGAGTTTTTACTTCTGAGTTCTGACTTCTCAGCTCTGACCTCTGTTATCTC
>JBKBUA010000300.1:0-721 GCA_046290845.1 Thermodesulfovibrionales bacterium | reverse complement strand
ACTGAGGGCATAACCACGCTGTCAAGGCCATCAAAGGTAACCTCAACAGAGCCTGGTTTTATTCCTGCCAGATTCAAGACATCCCTTAGTCTAACACCACCCCAGGTGCAATTCCCCATCGCACCATTACCCCATTGCCCACCAGCTACCCTCGGCTCAAAGAAACTCCTGCCATTACCAGAACACTGAATAACAGCAGTATAGGTTACCTTTTCAAATTTTTTGATCTCTTCCATTGATAATGTGATTTCCTTTTCTGTATTACCTCCGACCTTGAGCCTCCATTGACTCAGATCAACAGATGTTGGCACTGGATGCGTATGCCATCTTACAAAGAGTGCATCTTCAGGAGTGATGAGTTCTTTGAAATAATGTATTGGTGTCTCAAGATTCGGCGGTCGCGATGTGAGAAGGATAAGTTCCTTTTTTTCAGGGAATGAAATGAGCCTCCTTTTTTCCTTTGCCAGAAGAATATAGGGAGAACCAAAGGTCGAAAAGGCAAGAAAACCTGCAAGCTTAATGAAATTTCTTCTTGTTACCTTCATAAAGACCTCCCTCTTAGTAATATTACTGTTCCGATCAATACCTGAATAAAATAAATTAAAAGAATAACTAACCCAATCCTGAAATGGGGTGTCCTCCAGGGTGAATCTAAACCTTTAATCTTGCGGGAGATAATAAATGTAATAGCTACCAGTAAAATTATCGATAGACCGACAAA
>JBKBUA010000299.1:0-723 GCA_046290845.1 Thermodesulfovibrionales bacterium | reverse complement strand
AAATACTACCACATTTGAGCCTATCGTTGCATGGTTTTTTACCAAATCGTTGCATAATCACTGCAAATCTTGGGTATTTTATCCTTCCATCGTTGCAGTTTCTTTGCACCGTTGCATCACCGTTGCGTCTCAGTTGCTTTTAGAACCCCACCAACCAGCTACATAACCCCTATATATCCAGAATATTCCCCAGAAGACCGCTGCAATTATGCCACCTATGATATAACTTTCTGCCGACTGGTAACCGTAACCAATTACCCTTACTGCAAGACCTATAGTAGCAATAACGAGAATAACTGGCGTGAAGTCAAAGAACCTCTCTTCTTCTTCTGGCATTATCCCCTGTTTTGCCTCTGATGCCATCTTTACAATCTCTTTTGGTATCCCTCTTGACCTGTCTATGATGATTCTCTTTGAACTGCTGTCTCCCTCTGGCCATATTGCCTCAATAAGCTCTCTGGATTCCTGTCTTGACAGTGGCTTGAGGAATATCCCTTTTGCCTTCATCCATACCGAGTTATACTTTTTCTTTCTTCCTAAGTGTCCTGCCCCTAAGAACCTGAACCAACTGAACTCCATTAAAGTCCCCAGCACCTCAATGGCCGATGGTGTCATTTCCTCTAATCTGTCAATAGCAAGTATGATTCTATCTCCTCGATAATCCCGTAAGGTATCAAGCATCTCCTGTTTGGTCTCTGTTGGTTTTTCAATCCCGGCTGCCTT
>JBKBUA010000298.1:0-733 GCA_046290845.1 Thermodesulfovibrionales bacterium | reverse complement strand
GAAGCAGCCAAACTCGATAAAAGAATCTCTGACCTCGATAAAAGAATCACCGACGAAGCCGCCAAACTCGACAAAAGAATCTCTGACCTCGATAAAAGAATTACCGATGAAGTTGCTAAGCTCGACAAAAGAATCTCTGACCTCGATAAAAGAATCACCGACGAAGTCGCCAAACTCGATAAAAGAATCTCTGATATTGAATGGAGGATGAAGCTCTATTTCATCCTGATAGCCATTCTGATAATAGTAACCAATCAAAAGGCACTTGAACTGATTGGAAGAGTCTTAGGCATAGTGAAGTAAGCAAAATCCCTTCTCCAGCATAGGTCTAAATTTAAATAGGGACAGCGACCATTTATTGACATAAATAGAATGGATGCTTTACTATTAGCGCATGCCGAGGATAGCCAGAGCAATTGCAGTCGGATTTCCACATCATGTCACTCAACGGGGCAACTATCGTCAGAGAGTCTTTGAAAAAGATGATTAGTTGAGGATATTCGGCAAAGCACAAGGACAGGTCGCCCATGCGGAGACGACGAGTTTGTAATGAAGATGGAGAAGTTGCTCGGAAGAAAACTTACTGCCTTGCCGAAAGGAAGACCTCGCAAAACAGAATAAAATGGTCGCTGTCCCTATTTTTAGGGGGAGTAAGGTCTCCCCCTTTTTGTCTCTCTCATTAAATCAATAGCCCGGTCCATGGTATTTGGCTGAATATTCTCTGAAGCTTATA
>JBKBUA010000002.1:50103-53503 GCA_046290845.1 Thermodesulfovibrionales bacterium | reverse complement strand
GAAGACTACAGCCTTTGTTACAGGCATGGATGAGGCTGATATAACAGAATTGTGGTATCTAAGGGAAAGGGAGAAAAAGTCTATTTTAGAAAAGGGGATTCATCTCACCTTTATGCCCTTCTTCATTAAGGCAGTGCAACATGCCCTTATAGAACACCCCCTTCTTAATGCCTCTGTTGATGAGGAAAGGGAAGAGATTATTATAAAGAGATATTACAACATGGGCGTCGCCGTTGATACACCTGACGGACTCATGGTTCCAGTAATAAGGGATGTTGATAAAAAGTCTATCCTCGAACTGGCAGCAGAGATACAGGAACTCAGTCAAAAGGCAAGGGAGAGGAAGATAAAGATTGAGGAGATGAAGGGGAGTACATTCACGATAACAAATTATGGACATTTTGGTGGAACCTTTGCAACACCCATTATAAACTATCCTGACGTTGCAATACTCGGTACAGGGAAGATCACTGAAAAGCCCTGGGTAAAGGATGGCCAGGTGGTTATAAGAAAGATCCTGCCCCTTTCCTTAACCTTTGACCACAGGGTAACGGATGGCGTTGACTCAGCAAGGTTTCTCTCAAAGGTTATTCAGTACCTCGAAGACCCGGCACTGCTGTTTATCGAAAGCACATGACTATATTTCATTCTTGACTCTCTTTTGATAAAACTCGCACTTCCTGCAGTCTTCAAACTTCTGTGCAAATGTCCCTTGCACCTTCCCTTCACAGAATGTCCCTGCCACAACCCAGCATATCCTTCCAAAGTTTGGATAGGCAGGGCATTTAATCGTTGCATCCTTTTAAGGCCCCGAAAATCATATGATCTGTTTTAATATACTGCAAGAAAATGATATTTTACCAGAGACGGAATGGTCTTTTTATGATAAAATATGATGTTTCTACTGATGGTTACTGATTTGAGATTTCTCTGGAGAGAAAAGGAATAAAAAGCGTTTTTAATGCTTAGCAAACACTATTCACGGAGGTATTTATGAAGGTGAT
This sequence comes from Thermodesulfovibrionales bacterium, assembly GCA_046290845.1. Classification (GTDB taxonomy): domain Bacteria; phylum Nitrospirota; class Thermodesulfovibrionia; order Thermodesulfovibrionales; family UBA9159; genus JBBIPQ01. Next base: position 52,499 of record JBKBUA010000002.1, on the reverse strand, counting down.
TGAGGGTGAACTTCATGCAAAGGGTTTGAAATTTGGTATCATCGTGAGCAGGTTCAATGATTTTATAACATCGAGACTTCTCGACGGGGCATTAGATGCCCTAATAAGACATGGTGCTGATGAAAAGGACATTGAGATTATCAAGGTGCCCGGTTCTTTCGAGATACCCATGGTTGCGAAAAGAATGGCAAATAAAGGCACTTATAACGCAATCATTTGCCTCGGCACAGTGATAAGAGGGGCAACCCCACACTTTGAATACGTGGCTGCTGAGGTTTCAAAGGGTATAGCCACTGCATCAATGGAGACTGGGATACCCATCTCATTTGGCATCATAACTTCAGATACTATAGAACAGGCTATAGAGAGGGCAGGTTCTAAGTCAGGCAATAAGGGCTGGGATGCTGCTATGACCGCCATTGAGATGGCTCAGGTACTCAAGAAGATTTGAAATGAGTAATGGGTGATGTGTGATGCGTGACAGGTTATGAAGAGAAGAAAAGGGCGAGAATATGTTCTGCAGTTTCTGTTTCAGTTCGATTTTACAGGGAAAAGACCTGATGAGAAAGAGTTCAATGCCTTCTGGGATGCCCTGGATGAGGATGAGGAGGTAAAAGAATTTGTCAGGGATATCTTATATGGAACTGTGGACCATCTCAACGAGATTGACAATGTCATAAGTAAGGCAGCAGAGCACTGGGCAATCGAAAGAATGGCCGCAGTGGACAGGAATATCTTGAGGGCAGCAACTTATGAACTCCTTTTCAGGAAGGATATACCCTCGGCAGTAACTATAAATGAGGCCATCGAGATAGCAAAAAAGTACTCAACCACAGAGTCTGCACCTTTTATAAATGGGATTCTTGACAGGATCGCAAAGGGATTAAAAGATAAAAGGATAAGGTAGATGAAGATTGCCATTATCTCTGATGTCCACTCAAATCTCGAGGCCCTTGAGTCCGTCTTGAAGGATATAAGGAAAAAAAGAATAGAGAGGATACTCTTTCTCGGTGATGCCGTTGGATATGGACCTAATCCAAATAACTGCATAGATGCCCTAAAAAAGGAATGCGAAATATTACTGGCAGGGAATCACGATAGGGCAGCGGTTGGAATGACAGATATAGAATACTTTAATGAGTTTGCCCGTGCTGCAATCATCTGGACAGCAGAGACACTGACAGAGGAGCATAAAGAATTCTTATACAGGTTGCCCATATCAAAGAGATTTTATTCAGGGATCGAAGATATATTCCTCGTTCACTCTACCCCTAAAGAACCTGAATCCTGGCATTATCTCCTGACACTATGGGATGCGGAGGTGAACTTTAATTATTTTACAGAGAGGATATGTCTCTTAGGTCATAGTCATGTCCCTTTTATTATTGAAAGGAAACTATCAGGAGAGATGATGGTTTACAGGGATAACGCTGCTTTGAAAAGTGGATTGAGATATATTATAAATGCAGGAAGTGTAGGTCAGCCGAGAGACGGGGATCCGCGGGCATGCTATGCTATAATGGATGGCGACTCAATCAGATTTGTAAGGATAGACTATAATATAAAAAAGACTCAGATGAAGATGGTAGAGGCAGGTCTGCCTAAGCCTCTTATAGATAGGCTTGAATATGGAACATAAGGAGAAAAAATGATAGCACGTTACACAAGGCCCGAGATGGGAAGCATATGGACCATTGAGAACAAATATGCGAAATGGCTCGATGTAGAGATAGCTGTATGCGAGGCCTGGGCTGAACTCGGAGAGATACCTAAAGAGGCGCTCAGGACGATCAAGAAAAAAGCCCGTTTTGATGTTGAGAGGATCGAGGAGATTGAAAAGACAGTAAAACATGATGTCATAGCCTTCCTCACCTCTGTTGCTGAGAATGTAGGGCCAGAGTCGAGGTACATCCACAAGGGGCTTACCTCCTCTGATATCGTTGACACAGCGCTGTCTCTCCTCATGAGAGAGGCCTCGAACATCATAATAAAGGACATAAAATCACTGAGCGATGTCCTCAAGGAACAGGCCTTCAGATATAAGGATACTCCTTGCATGGGGAGGAGTCACGGAGTCCATGCAGAGCCAATGACCTTTGGCCTTAAATTCGCCCTCTGGTATGAGGAGATGAGAAGGAATCTCGAAAGGATGAAAAGGGCAAAAGAGGTAATAAGCATTGGCAAGATATCAGGGGCGGTTGGCACCTTCTCAAACATACCTGTAGAGATCGAGGAGAAGGTCTGTAAGAGACTCGGCCTCAAACCTGAACCAGTTGCTACTCAGGTTGTTCAGCGAGACAGACATGCAGAATACCTATTAACACTGGCTATTATTGCAGCAACGATTGAGAAGATAGCTATTGAGATAAGACACTTACAGAGGACTGAAGTACTTG
>JBKBUA010000002.1:46888-50006 GCA_046290845.1 Thermodesulfovibrionales bacterium | reverse complement strand
ATTAACACTGGCTATTATTGCAGCAACGATTGAGAAGATAGCTATTGAGATAAGACACTTACAGAGGACTGAAGTACTTGAGGCTGAGGAGCCCTTTGAGACAGGTCAGAAGGGTTCATCTGCTATGCCTCATAAGAGGAATCCTGTTGGCTGTGAGAACCTCTCAGGTCTCGCCAGGGTTGTAAGGGCAAATGCCTTGGCCTCAATAGAGAATATTGCACTCTGGCATGAGAGGGACATCTCCCATTCCTCTGTCGAGAGGATAATCATCCCTGACAGTTCTATCCTTATAGACTACATGTTGAACAGGCTCACGGGGATACTGAAGGCACTTCAGGTATACCCTGAGAGGATGAAGGAGAACATGCAGAAGAGTTACAGCCTCTTCAACTCCCAGAGGGTCATGCTCGCCCTGACAGAAAAGGGACTCACAAGGGAGGAGGCATACCTCATAGTCCAGAGAAATGCCATGGAGAGCTGGAAGAATAGGAAGGACTTTAAAGGTCTCCTCCTTAAAGACAGGGATGTTAAAAAACACTTAACAGCCCGGGAGATAGAGGGGTTGTTTGATATTAGCAATTACTTCAGGAATATAGACTATATCTTTAAAAGGGTATTTAAGGAGCCCAAAGGATAAAGCAAAAGTGTACGATTAAATGTGTGGAGAGAAAACAGTGGGTTTTTTGATATATCGTTATAGAAGGCCTGCTCTCAGGGAAACGAAAAAAAAGTTATTGATCAATAAGGTAAGTGTCACTTACCCTATTGATGATATTGATTCAGAGTTCTGTTTCTATATAGAGGTTTATGAGCCTTTAAAAGATAAAGAGATAGAGAGCCTTCGATGGCTTTTGAGTGAGACCTTCGAGCCTGATAATTTTGGAGAGGTCTCATTCTTAGGGGATGGAGATATACTGGAGGTAGGCCCTCGACTCAATTTCACTACACCCTGGTCAACGAATGCTGTATCGGTTTTTTCCTCCTGCGGGCTCGACAAGGTCAAGAGAATCGAGAGGTCAAGAAGGTTCAGTTTCATCGTAAAAGAAAAGGCAATCGTAAAGAACCTCCGCAAGTCCCTCCTCACTACTCACTCATCTCTCTTTTACGACAGGATGACAGAGATGCCTTATAAGGAAAGGTTGCAGTCCTTTGACTCAGGCATAAGGCCTGAACCAGTTTATGAGGTCAAAATCATCGAGGAAGGTGTCTCGGCCCTTGAAAGGATCAACAAGGAAATGGGCCTTGGCCTCGATGAATGGGACATTAATTATTATTACAACCTCTTTCTTAACGAGATAAAGAGAAATCCCACTAATGTAGAATGCTTTGACCTCGGCCAGTCAAACAGTGAGCATTCGAGGCACTGGTTCTTTAAGGGAGAGTTGATAATCAATGGTGTCAGGATGCCAGAGACACTCATGGATATAATAAAAAGACCCTATATTGAAAACCCAAACAACAGTGTCATTGCCTTCAGGGACAACTCATCCGCCATAAGGGGATACAGGGTAAGGACAATAATTCCAGATAGACCCGGGTATCCATCGAGGTTTGTAGAGAAAGACATCCTTTATCACATCATCTTTACAGCCGAAACACACAATTTCCCCAGTGGTGTTGCCCCTTTTCCTGGTGCAGAGACAGGCACTGGTGGAAGAATAAGGGATATACAGGCCGTTGGAAGGGGCGGGCTCGTTGTGGCAGGCACTGCAGCTTATTGTGTTGGAAATCTAAGTATACCCGGCTATATCCTGCCCTGGGAGGATGAGACCTTTGAGTACCCTGGTAATCTCGCTACACCTTTACAGATAGAGATAGAGGCCAGTAATGGTGCCTCAGATTATGGTAATAAGTTTGGTGAGCCAGTAATTCAGGGCTTTACCCGCTCCTTTGGGATGAGGTTACCCGATGGAGAAAGAAGGGAATGGGTTAAGCCCATAATGTTTACAGGTGGCATTGGCCAGATGGATTCGAGGCATACCGAAAAGGAAAAACCTGAGAGGGGGATGCTCGTTGTTAAAGTCGGTGGACCTGCCTACAGGATAGGAATCGGAGGGGGTGCTGCATCATCAGTCCTTGCTGGAGAGTTACCTGAGGAACTGGACTTCAATGCTGTCCAGCGAGGGGATGCAGAGATGGAGCAAAAGATGAACAGGGTAATTAGGGCATGCATCGAGATGGGTGATGAAAACCCCATAATAAGCATCCATGACCAAGGAGCAGGAGGAAACTGTAATGTCCTGAAGGAACTTGTATATCCATCAGGGGCAAAGATAAATGTGAGGAAGATTCCTCTCGGTGATGAGACCCTATCAGTTTTAGAGATATGGGGTGCTGAGTATCAGGAGTCAAATGCCCTTCTTATAAGACCAGATAAGATAAGCCTTTTTGAGGCACTTTGCAAGAGGGAAAAGGTACCTCATGCTATTGTTGGTGAGGTCACCGGTGATGGCTACATAGTACTTTATGATGATAGGGATGGAAGCACCCCTGTCAACCTTGACTTAAAGAAGGTACTCGGGGAGATGCCACAGAAGAGATTTAACCTGGAGAGGATAAAACCCAAGAGAGAACCCCTGAGACTTCCCGAGGGCATAACAATCAAGAAAGCCCTTGAGAGGGTTTTGAGGCTCGTCTCTGTTGGTTCAAAGAGGTTTCTCACAAATAAGGTTGACAGGTCAGTGACAGGCCTTATAGCCCGTCAGCAATGCTGTGGCCCCCTTCACCTTACAGTATCTGATGTTGCGGTCATAGCACAGAGCCACTTTGGATTTACCGGTGCCGCTATGGCAATAGGAGAACAGCCGATCAAGGGATTAATAAATCCTGCCTCAATGGCTCGGATGGCCGTGGCAGAGGCACTAACAAATATAGTATGGGCATTGGTGAGTGACATCGAGGATATAAAGGTATCGGCAAACTGGATGTGGGCTGCAAAGTTGCCTGGTGAGGGTGCTGCCCTTTATGATGCTGCTGTGGCTATGTCAGAAATCCTTAGTGAGATAGGGATCGCTGTTGATGGGGGAAAGGACAGCCTATCAATGGCAGCAGTTGTCAAGAAAAAGGAAGGTGATAGCGAGATAATTAAGGCACCTGGGTCACTTGTAATCTCAGCTTA
>JBKBUA010000002.1:44666-46791 GCA_046290845.1 Thermodesulfovibrionales bacterium | reverse complement strand
TCAATGGCAGCAGTTGTCAAGAAAAAGGAAGGTGATAGCGAGATAATTAAGGCACCTGGGTCACTTGTAATCTCAGCCTATGTAACATGTCCTGATATAAGAAAGGTCATTACCCCTGATATAAAGAGGCCTGGCAAGAGTAAGCTCATTCATATAGATCTCGGTTCTGGAAGAAAAAGGCTCGGTGGCTCTGCCCTTGCCCATGTATTCAATCAGATAGGTAATGAATCACCTGATATTGATAACCCCTTTATGCTTAAGAGGGCCTTCATGGCAGTTCAAGAACTGATTAAAAGGGACTTGATCCTTTCTGGCCACGATGTAAGCGATGGAGGCCTTATAACTACTGTCTTAGAGATGGCCTTCTCAGGCGATTGTGGCCTTAACCTCAAATTTCCAACCGAAGGAGACCCCTTCAGCCTCCTTTTTTCAGAAGAGGCAAGTCTCATCTTTGAATACGATATAGAAGATGAGGAAAAGATACTGAAGATATTACGGGACTACCTGCTCCACTATAAGATAATAGGTAGGACCGAAGAGGAAAAGAGGATAAAGGTTGAGATAAATGGTAAACCCGTACTCGATGAGGATATGACCTATCTCAGATCAGTATGGGAGGAGACGAGTTATCAGATCGAGAGACTTCAGGCAGACCCTGATTGTGCAGATGAGGAGAGGAAGAATACATATGCGATGAAGAGACCCCCCTATAGATTGACCTTTACCCCTCAAGAAACGCCTGAGATATTAAAGAAGGGTAGCAGGCCTAAGATGGCTATCATCCGTGAAGAGGGCAGTAATGGTGACAGGGAGATGACCTCTGCCTTTTATGAGGCAGGCTTTGATACATGGGATATAATGATGACAGATATAATAGAGGGCAGGATCGGTCTTGATGACTTTAGAGGCATCGCCTTTGTTGGTGGATTCAGTTATGCTGATGTCCTCGACTCTGCCAAAGGCTGGGCAGGGGTGATAAGGTTTAATAAGAAGGCCTTTGAGGAGTTCCAGAGGTTTTATGAAAGGGACGAGACCTTTAGTCTCGGTGTATGCAATGGATGCCAGCTCATGGCCCTCCTCGGCTGGATACCATGGCATGGAATAGGTGATGAAAGACAACCGCGGTTTATTCATAACAGATCAGGGAGATTTGAGTCCCGATTCTCAACAGTGAAGATTCTTAAGAGCCCTTCAATATTCCTTAAAGGTATGGAAGATTCAATCCTCGGTATATGGGTTGCCCATGGTGAGGGGAGAGTCCATTTCCCTGATGAATCTATAGTGAAGGATGTACTTAACATGGGTCTCGCTCCTGTAAGGTATGTTGATGACTCAGGCGAGATCACAGAGTCCTATCCCTTTAACCCAAATGGTTCTCCTGAAGGCATAGCTGCTCTATGCTCCCCTGATGGAAGGCACCTCGCCATTATGCCACACCCTGAGAGAACATTCCTCAAATGGCAGTGGCCCTGGATGCCTGAGAAGTGGAAGGGAATCGAGGCATCACCATGGCTCAGGATATTCCAGAATGCAAGGCGGTGGTGTGAGGAAACATGAGGATCGGCATAGGTTATGACTCCCACAGGCTGGTTGAGGGCAGAAAGCTCGTTATTGGTGGTATCGAGATCCCCTTTAAAAAGGGTCTCCTTGGCCATTCCGATGGTGATGTCCTTATCCATTCAATTATAGATGCGATCATAGGTGCCCTCGGTGAAGGTGATATAGGAAGACATTTTCCTGACTCTGATGTCCGATGGAAGGATATCCCGAGCATCGAGATGCTCAAGCCCATCATCCATAAACTACCAGAGAAGGGCTTCGAGATAGCCTGGATAGATTCTGTTGTTATTACAGATGAACCGAGGCTTTCTCCGTATATAGATTCAATGAAAAAGGTCATATCATCATCAGGTATTCAAGAAGAACTGATAAATATAAAGGCAAAGACGAATGAAGGCATGGGTTTTATAGGTCGAGGTGAGGGAATTGTAGCACAGGCTATCTGTCTTCTGATTGAGAGGAGAGGGTAAATTGTCTCAGTACGATGTGATAGTCATAGGTGCCGGTCATGCTGGTTGCGAGGCTGCCCTTGCTACCGCGAGGATGGGACTTTCAACCTGTCTCG
>JBKBUA010000002.1:42872-44567 GCA_046290845.1 Thermodesulfovibrionales bacterium | reverse complement strand
CTCGAGTCTCAGGACAACCTTTATATAAAACAGGCAACGGTTGAAAAGTTAGTGGTTAAAGACGGAGAGATTAAAGGCGTTATTACATCCCTCGGTATATCTTACTCCGCAAGGGCCGTTATTGTGACCACAGGAACATTCCTCAAAGGATTAATCCATATTGGACTTGAGAATTTCGAGGCAGGTAGGGCAGGTGAGTTCCCCTCAGTAGGTCTTTCTGATTCTTTGAGATCTCTCGGTTTCAGGATGGGAAGGCTTAAGACCGGGACACCACCGAGACTGGATGCGAGGACTATAGATTTTTCAAAAACAGAGGCTCAATATGGAGACAATCCCCCGCAGCCCTTCTCATTCAGGACAGATAGGATTACAAATCCCCAGTTGCCATGCTACATCACATACACAAATACCGATACCCATAGGATAATCCTTGATAACCTGGATCGTTCTCCCCTTTATGGCGGTAAGATAAAAGGCATTGGACCCCGTTACTGTCCTTCAATAGAGGATAAGGTCGTGAGGTTCTCAGAGAGGGAGAGACATCAGGTCTTTCTTGAGCCAGAGGGTCTTGAGACGAGGGAGTATTACGCCAATGGGATATCAACAAGTCTCCCCTTTGATGTCCAGATAAGGCTTGTAAGGACTATACCCGGGCTTGAGGAGGCCGAGATCATGAGGCCTGGTTATGCAATAGAATACGATTTTGTCTTTCCGACACAGCTCTATCACACCCTCGAGACAAAGACGGTTGAAGGTCTTTATTTGGCGGGCCAGATCAATGGAACATCGGGATATGAGGAGGCAGCGGCACAGGGTCTGATGGCAGGGATAAATGCTGGCTTAAAGATAAAGGGGAAGGAACCTCTTATACTCAGAAGGGATGAGGCTTACATCGGTGTCCTGATAGATGACCTTGTGACAAAGGGAACCAATGAACCTTATAGGATGTTCACATCAAGGGCAGAATACAGACTATTACTCAGACATGGGAATGCTGATCAGAGGCTCATGGATTATGGTTATAGGATAGGGCTTATCGGGAAGGAGACATACCAGAGGTTTGAGGCAAAGAGAGAGCGTATAGAAAAGGAGATAGTGAGATTGAGACGGGCAAGGGTAAAGCCCCTTCAGGTAAATGAATACCTGAGTCAGTTAGGAATAGCTGTAATTAAGGAAGATACAACCCTCGAGCAACTCCTTAAGAGGCCCGGGATCGACTATGAATTCATAAGGAAGGTCTTGCCTTCAGAGGAGCCTATCTCAGAGGAGATAGGAAAAGAGGTCGAGATACAGATAAAATATGAAGGATACATACAGAGGCAGATGGAGATAGCGGAGAAGCTGAAGAAGGTAGAGGACAGGCGAATTCCTGAAGGAATCGATTATTCTGGTATCAGCGGGCTGTCAAAGGAGATAATAACAAAGCTTCAGGAGATAAGACCATCAAACATCGGCCAGGCAAGCAGGATTCCAGGAGTGACACCTGCTGCGATTTCCCTCATTCTCGTGGCTGTTGAGAAGGAGAAGAGGAGAAGGGGTTAACAGAAAATCGGATGACTGAAGCCATTGATATCTCAGCCCTCTCTCTTGAATCATTGCTTAAGAAGGGTTTAAAAGAACTCTCACTCCCAGCAAGATCAGAAAAGGTCAAGGCCTTCATGACCTATCTTGAGGAACTGAAAAGATGGAACAGGG
>JBKBUA010000002.1:41639-42773 GCA_046290845.1 Thermodesulfovibrionales bacterium | reverse complement strand
CCTATAATCTTACCTCAATCAGGAAGGACGACGACATAATCATTAAGCATTTCCTTGACTCTCTCCTCTATCTTAAGGCCCTTCCAGAGGGAAAAATAGCTGTAATGGATATTGGAAGTGGAGCAGGATTCCCGGGCATTCCCTTAAAGATCATAAGGCCTGAAATAAGGCTTTTTCTTGTGGAGCCATCGAGGAAAAAGGCAGGTTTTTTGATGCATATAGTAAAAACCTTGAGACTCGAAGATGTCGAGGTAATCGAAAAGAGGATCGAGGATGTTTCAGGACTAAAGGTCGATGTTGCCTTAACCAGGGCGCTCTTTGATATAGGGGATTTCTATAAAAGGGCATGCCATTTATTAAAAGAGGGGGGAAGGCTGATCTTAAGCAAAGGGCCAAGGTTTGAGGAGGAGACAAAGGAAATAAAGGGGAATCTCAACTTTGAGATCCTTAAGTTAAGACTTCCTCTCAAAGATATATACCGTTACATAGTAATTGTATATCCTCAAGTTGAGCCTGATAAAACAACCTTAAAGGTTTCAGGATCCTCTGAACAGCGAGGGGCAAAGGGCTCAAAGGATGCGAATATATGCTTCAACATCGACTGCCGCCTGAGAAAGGCCGGTTGCAAGGGGTTTGAGGGATGCCCTGGCTTTAAGACCAGGGCATGATGAATTACCTTTCAATACCGCATCTCGCCTTTACTCCAGCATCTCTGTAATGCTTTATCTTCTTCATCTCAGTGACGAGGTCAGCCCTTTCAATAACCCTTTCATCGGCATATCTGCCTGTTAGGATGACCTCTACACCAGGAGGCTTTGAATCAAGAACCTTGAGAAGGTCATCCACATCGATAAGGTCGTAATGGGTGGCAACATTTATCTCATCGAGGATAACGATATCATATTTTCTCGATTGTATTATCTCTTCAACCTCTTTGAGCCCCCTATATGCCGCTTCTATCTCCCCCCTTGTTCTCCGTCCTGCCTTTAAAAAGCCTGTACCTGATTGTTTTATCGTTATCAGATCGCTGAATCTCTCGAGAGCCTTATGTTCGCTGCACCTTCTCTTCTTGATAAATTGTATTATGAACACCTTCATGCCTGCTCCGGCAGCTCTAAGGGCAAGACCGAGGGC
>JBKBUA010000002.1:39392-41540 GCA_046290845.1 Thermodesulfovibrionales bacterium | reverse complement strand
GCACCTTCTCTTCTTGATAAATTGTATTATGAACACCTTCATGCCTGCTCCGGCAGCTCTAAGGGCAAGACCGAGGGCCGCTGTCGTCTTTCCCTTACCATTGCCTGTGTAGACCTGAATATATCCTTTTTTCATATATTAAGCCTTATTCCGCCGTATGCAGAGAATTTAGGTGTTCCATAGGTTCCTGCCTCCTCATAGTCAGTATCAAAGAGGTTTTCTATCCTTGAAAATATTGTTATAGCCTTATTCAGTTTATAGCTTACCGAGATATTTGTGACGAAATAAGATGAGAGGGCCTTCTTTACAGAGGAATCGAATCGCCTGCCAACAAAGATAAAGTCCGCAAGCATTGACAGGTCCTTTCTTGAGTAGGCAATCGATGCATTAAACTTATCCTTCGGTCTCCTCGTAAGGGGTTCTCCTGTCTCTTTATCCTCTGAATCTAAATATGTATAACCTCCTGAAAGCTGAAGAACTTCTGATAATTTTATCCTCAATGCAGTCTCTACCCCTTTGACCGCCGCCTTTGCGATATTTGACGCTGTCCACGTGTTAGGGTCTGTTTGGATCAGGTCTTTATATCGCTGATCAAAATAGGTTATCGTAAGGGTAAGGTCTCCCTTTAACATTTTCTTTTCAAGCCCTATCTCCCATGCCTTCGTCTCCTCGGGCTTCAAATTGAGGTTACCATAAAAAGGGAAAAAGAGTTCATTGAAGGAGGGTGCCCTGAAGCCAGTCCCGTAACTGCCACGAATCCTCATATCTAAATCCTTCAGGTTATAGAGACCTCCAACCCTGTATGTCAACTTTGAACCTGCCCTCTCATGGTCATCATATCTCAAACCCGCGTTTAATATCAAATATTCCTTAAAGAGGCTAAACCTGTTATTTAGATAAAAGGCCCTGTTGTTTATTGATTCGCTGAAGTTTTCCCTGTTGTCACCCTTCTCTTCCCTGAATTCCATACCAGCTGTAAGGGTGTAATAATCACCGAGGTATAGATTATGCTGCCAATCAACAGTGTCTCTCAATGTAATTATATCCGCATTATTGAAGGTATCATCGGGGTCTCTGAATCTCAGGGAATCCCTCACCCTCGAAAGAGTGAGTGCCTGCTCCCACCTATCAACAGGGATGGCCGTTATCTTACCTGAGAGGATATAGTGGCTGCCTGAAGAGACAAAATTAAGGTCATCAATGGCCTTCTTTTCTATAAAGTCAAATCCATCGAGGTCTGTTTTGTCATAATAATAACGGCCTGACAATTCTACCCTGAACCTTGACGATGGTGTGAAACTAAACCTGCCTGATAGAGATGAATTCTTATAACTATCTCTCTCTGTTCCTCCCTTTGCAGCAGATATGCCATCGCTGTAATAATGCGATGCCGTTAATCTGTAATCGACCTTTCCATCACCACCTGAGAAAGCGAGGGATGGCTTGTATGTGCCATATGAACCACCCTCGATGGTTAGTTCAAGATGAGGCCTTCCAGTCCCTTTTTTTGTGATTATGTTTATAACACCTGCCATTGCCTCTGAACCATAGATAGTGCTCTGTGGACCCTTAACTATCTCTACCCTTTCAATATCATCCACATTGATGCCAGAAAAGTCAAAAGAACCTGTTGTTGTGCTGTTGACCTTAATACCGTCTATCATGACAAGGACGTGCTCAGGCCCTCCACCCCTTAGAAAGACCGTGGCGTTTTTGCCAGGACCTCCATTCTGAACGAGGTTTAATTCTGGCAACTCCCTGAACAGATCCGTGGCAAACACAAAGTTTCTTTTATTTATCTCTTCTCCTCTTATTATGACCACAGAACTTGTGGCCTCCTCCAGAGGCTCCTCAATCTTTGAGGCTGTAACCACAACATCCTCGACCCTTACATGATCGCCATCTAACAGATTCTTACCTGCTGAACTCATCTCCTCTGCCATGGAGGTAGAGGAGAGAAAAAGAAACAAAAGGATAAGATATATCCTTATCTTCATTTTATCCTCCAGAATCTTAAAGGAATTCTCACAGGCAATGCCTGAGATAATACGGTGGGATATTAGGGCTCTAACCTGTGTCTCTACTCATGACAAACCTCCTCTTCCCTCGAAGGGTTCAGTCTTTCAGGCATCACGGGTCTCCTGACTC
>JBKBUA010000002.1:35574-39293 GCA_046290845.1 Thermodesulfovibrionales bacterium | reverse complement strand
AGGGCCTACATCCTACTTGCCCACCTTCCCGAAGAAACCGTTCAAACCGTTTAAACGGCTCAAACAGTTTTACTCCAGTGGCCTATAAGGGCTTTCGTTCCCTTCACAGTTGCGGGGCAGTTCCCGATTCTCACGGGATTCCCCGTTCAATGCCTGTTAGCTACCAAGGGTAGCGTTATTCAGAGAATCATATAAGATGACATCTATTATATCCAGAATCTCCTTAAAAAGTCCTCCATGGCTCTTTGAGTCTCCGAAAAGTTCCTTCCGCAAGATCTGTATCTCTGGCTCAAGATGTTCTCCAATAGAGTAAGAATCAATCTTAATGCCTTCCTTTATTTCCCTGCCTTCAAGCATAAGAAGCCGCAAGGCCTTTTCCTTGAAGATAGAGGAGTCCTTAGGCTTAAGGCTTGACACAGACGACCGTGCAACTGTAGTGCGGTAGAATGTTGGACTGTCGCTCTGTCGCACTGTCGCACTGTTGTCAGCCTCAGCTACCTCTTTTGCCATCACATAAAGTGTGTTATACTCAAGCCCCCTCACTCCCCGCCTCCACTGTAAAATCATGGGTGTCCTCCAGAACCAGAGGAAATTACGAATACCGAAGTCAATTATCTCAGAGCAGCAGTGCAGTAGGTTTTTAGGTGAATGGGTGAATGGGTGAAGAGGTGAATGGGTTGATGGGTGAATGGGTGAAGAGGTGAATGGGTTGATGGGTGAATGGGTGTAGGGGCAAGTTCCGAACCCATCCCTACTGCCTCCAAGATATTCCCATATATTTCTCAAAACAACCGCTCCATTTTCATCTCCAGGTGTGTCAAAGTGAATAAGGGATAGCAAGACCTTTCCCCTGCCGAATCTTCCTTCAACAACCGCTGGCTCATCCTTTAATCTTTCTGGATCAAGGTTTATACCATAGAGTTCCTCGAGCTCTTTCCAGTTTCCATTTTTTCTTATATCGCCTACATTCAGGTCAGAACTGTAAGAATCAGATAATGCCTCCTGAAAGGTAGCAAGGATTTTTATATCCTTATCATACACTACAAACTGAGAGGGCCACCAGGCATGGAAAACTGGTGAATTGGTGAATTGGTGAATTGGTGAATTGGTGAAAATAGGAACTTCCGAAATATTTAAATATATCCTTCCGCTAAAGCTCGGAACCCTCTCCTTTGTGGATTTTCTTTTAATGTTCAAAAGTCCCAGTCCATCCATTGTGGCAAGGCCTGCACCGCCACATATCCCGAAATAATTTCCACCCTCATAAACAAATCTTTTTATCTCCTCTATACCTTCCTCACCAAGGGCCTTTAGTTTATTTGATGCCCAACCACCGGGGACAAAGATCATCCTGTAATTCTTCAAGCAACCCCTTTTAATATCTTCAGAACGGACAAGGTCAAAGCAAAGACGAAGGGCCTTCAATGATTTATAGGCCATTAATCCCCAGAGAAAGGACTCGTCCCAGAGAAAGGCTACGTTAGACAAGGTCTACACCTGTGAGTTTCCTTATATCCTTAAAATGCTTATCTAATGTCAAAATGGAACATCCATATTCCATGGCAAGGACTGCTATATAACAATCCATAAGAGCCAGTGTTAAACTCTTTTTCTTTAAATGAAAAGATAACTTACCAGCCTTTACCCACGTATCAGGCATACTATCAATGATATTAAAAACTGTCAGAAAATCTTCAATTATCTTTATCTCCTTCTCAGACTTTGCACCCTGAATCAATTCAGCTATCACTGCCTTTGGAACAAATACATCAGCATTGCACATATTATATCATAATTATAGTGCATAATTTTTATTCCCTCTGCATCTTTTTTTCATATCCCCTCGGTGTAATCATCCAATTATTCCATACATAGGTCTGAGAATTACCAATTATTACTGTGGTCTCCATGTCAATATCATAATTAAGCATACCCTGGAGGTCGGTAATAATGACCTCTTCGTTGTGCCTCATAGCACCACGGACTATCCCAACAGGTGTCTCTGTTGATCTGTATCTTAAGAAGATATCCCTCGCTCTGTTTATATGTTCCTGTCTTCCCTTACTCCTCGGATTATAGATTACTGTAACAAAGTCACCCTTTGCAGAGAGTTCAAGCCTTTTCTCTATTAAAGACCACTCTGTAAGCCTATCTGAAAGGCTTATTACTGCAAAGTCATGCATTAAAGGTGCGCCGAGCCTCGAGGCACTGGCATTGAGGGCAGAAATTCCAGGAATCACTTCAACAGAAACACCAGAGCCAAGAGCCAAGAACAAAGAACCAAGATTACCTTCCTCGTCTTTGTTCTGTGTTCTGTGTTCTTTGTTCTGGCTTCTGAGCAGTTCAAGCACAAGTCCTGCCATCCCATAGATGCCAGGATCTCCACCACTTATAATAGAGACAGTCTTTCCTGACATGGCAAGATCAACTGCCTTCTTTGCCCGTTCTATCTCCTGTGTCATGCCTGTTGAGATGATCTCCTTGCCTTTAATCAGATCTTTGATTAGTTCAATATAGGTTTTATAGCCAACTATTGCCTCTGATTCTTCTATTGCCTCAATAGCCCTTGGTGTTATATAACCGATGCCGCCAGGCCCTGTCCCTATGATATATAGCCTGCCCTGTTTTTTTCCCGAACCTTTTTGTCTACGTGCTGCCACCGCAACTGTCACATTCCCAATCTTCTGCTTTGAGATCAATAATTCTCTCGCACCAGAGGCAAGAAGGGCTGCTGGCTCAGCAACTCCATGGGCACCAGTGGCGCTGAATGCCGCTTCTGAGATATTAAAGTATTCAGGCCCTGAAGCCACTAATGAATTAATCTCTTCAGAGGTGTAAAACTTAAGCGGTAAGCTGTATTTGGTTACAAAATCAATAATCCCTTTCTCCTTTGATTTTCTGTCAATCGTGGCAACGGAGTTTATTGATAAAAATGAGAATCCCTTTTCATTAAGGACATCCCTTATGGCATCTTCAATCTCAGTTAATGATGTTCCACTGTTACAGCCGATTCCAACAACGAGATTTCTCGGTCTCAGGATAAGCCTCTGTAAGGTGTAGGGGCGGGTTTGAAACCCGCCCCTACTGCCTTTTCCCAGTATCCTGTTTGTGATAATCATATCTGCAAGCTCCACCTGAGATACCCTCTTGAACTCCTGTGGTAGGTCTATTTCATGATCTAAATACACATTCAGAGATTTATTATTGAGCAATCTCGTGGCAATCTTTGGAAGCAACTCTTTATTCTCTATTACAAGCCCATTCTCTTTTGCCCAGAGGTCTATGGATGGAAGATCATTCACATCCGAAGAGGTGGTAATTACAGCCTCTGCCTTAAGGAAATCAGCGATCCTCCTTGCAAGCTCATTAGCACCACCGAGATGACCACTGAGAAGGCTTATGGCATAACTGCCTTTTTCGTCAAGTACAACAACTGCTGGGTCTGTCTTCTTGTTTTTTATTAGAGGCGCTATGGTCCTAACCACAATACCTGCTGCCATTATGAAGATTATGTTTTTGCTTATATTCCAGATTTCAGGTATGATGCTGGAATTAAACTTGACAATAGAAGCAACAGGATAAAGGCCTTTAAGTCTCTGGGCAAGTTGAAGTCCTTTTTCAGTGATATAAAAAATTGTTGTTGGTAAATTTTTATCGCCTATATCCATGCTTGAAATCCCTGTGGTAAAGCCGTGATTCTTTTCCAGTTAACTCCACCG
>JBKBUA010000002.1:33728-35477 GCA_046290845.1 Thermodesulfovibrionales bacterium | reverse complement strand
GGCCCTCAGGGCCTCACCAACATAGATTAAGGCTGTCCTCTTTATACCTACCTTCTTAACAATTGCTGCAAGTTCTCTGAGCCTTCCATGAAATACCCTCTGTTCAGGCCATGTGGCCCTTTCAATAACAACAAAAGGTGTATCCTCAGGATAAGCCTGCAAAAGTTCATCCTGAACTGTATCTATCAGCCCAGCACTCAGGAATATAACCATTGTAGCATTATGCATTGCAAGGTCTCTCAGCCTTTCTCTCTCTGGAACTGGCGTCCTTCCCGCAAGCCTTGTGAGTATCACTGTCTGGCTTATCTCAGGTATGGTCAATTCCTGAGCAAGTATTGCCGCACCTGCCTGAAAGGATGAGACACCAGGAATAACCTCAAACCCTATATTGAGCTTCTTTAATCTTGTGATCTGCTCATTTATTGCACTGTATATTGATACATCTCCTGAATGAAGCCTCACAACAGTCTTTGCTTCGTGATATGCCATTTTCATGATAGAGATTATCTCTTCAAGGTTCATACCTGCTGAATCATATAGCTCTGCCTTAAGGCCCTTCAGTATATCAGGGTTAATAAGGCTTCCTGCATATATGATTACATCGGCAGAATCGAGAATTCTCTTACCCTTGACCGTCAGGAGTTCGGGGTCTCCCGGGCCTGCTCCAATAAAATAGAGCTTAGAGTTGAGTTTATAATCAATGTGCTCTTTCACCTCTTTGACTGCATCCATGACATCCTTTGATTGATCATTTATATCTCCAATTACAGAAAAATAGTCCTGCTCCTTCAAAATCCCGAAGGACTCCCGGAAATTAAGATCAAAGACCCAACTCATCTGGAGAAGCCTGAAGTCATTCTGATTACGGACATCCTTTAATAAACCCATTCTTCTCTCTTTGATAGCCCGAAGGATTTCTTCAGAGACTCCATTATTATCTGGAAGACCAAGCACCGCTCCCCTGGGTCTTTGCTCAGTAGGGAGTCCGAAGCACTCACTAAATATCCTCCATATGTCAAGTTTGTCAGCATCACGGATAAGTCTTAAAAACAGAGGCTGAAGCAGATTGTCCGGCTCGGTCAGGGCATTATGGAATCTTATGGATTCAATAATGGTTTGCCTTTCTGATGGTGGAAGTTCATCAAGGACTCCAGAATCTTCAATAATCTCTGAAGATAGAAGTCCATGGTTTACAGATTCAGCATCCCTAAAGGTACGATATTGAAGATACTGGGGGAATCTTCCAATGTCATGAAAAAGAGCAATCGTCCTTGCGGTGTTTTTTTGCTCCTCATCAAGACCCATAACCTCTGCGAGTCTTACAATATTTTCTTCTACCCTCAGCGTATGCTCTGCCTTGAGTTTAAGATTACTCAGCAGATCGTCATCATCTGACAAATTTATAAATTTATCGACATATCTGGAAAACCATGTCTTGATGTGAGTAAATATAGCCTTATCCATCTTTTTCTATTTAAGAAACATCAAAAATCCATTGGCAAAGTAAAAGATGCCGATTATAGCCACAAAGAGTCCAATTATCCAGAGTAGTTTTTTCTTCATTAAGGCAGAAATAGAGGACAGCAGTATCGCTATTTGAAGGAATATCACGGTTAAGCCACCTCTCTTTTTTCTCCTCAGCCATTGTGCCTCCTACCTTTTGATGATTAAAATGGAAAAATAGTCAAGGTCTTCACTCGTTATGGTGCTGATATCCTTTATAATCCTTTCGCCTTCCATACCAACCCT
>JBKBUA010000002.1:24996-33629 GCA_046290845.1 Thermodesulfovibrionales bacterium | reverse complement strand
TGACTGCAGAAAAGGCAATCGCCCATCCTTTGAAAGGGCAGAGAGACCTGAGAGGGCAAAGGTTCTATATGAGCTATTTATAGAAAAACTAAAATTTTCAAAAATACCAGTAAAGACAGGGGTCTTCGGGGCATCTATGAAAATACATCTTGTTAATGATGGTCCTGTTACGATCTTCATTGATTCAAGAGAGACAAAATCAAGCAGACACATTCCTTAAAAATCTTATATTTTAAGCCTTATTGTATTTTATAGAAATATCATAATCGATGCTTGCATGATCTATTGAATCGGGGCTTGTCTTTCCATGGCAGACCATGTTTCCTTTTTTAGTCTTTTTTAAGGTCTTGACCATCTCATTAATAACAGGGGTGAGATCAAAGCCTCCATTGTCGCAGCCCTTTATCATGCAGTCCATCTTAAAATATGCACATGAGGCAGGAAAGATATTTATGGTGCGTTGCATAAGAACAGGATTCGGTCCTTTCTGGTAGTATGTCATGTGAATTATAATTCCCGCAACATGAGGAAACTGTTCTGAAACAAGGCCTGCCGCAAACCTGCTTTGTCTTCTCAACGCAATCCTTGACGCATAATTAGTTCGACTCATCTTTATCCCTTGTTATAAAGGCTCCCCCTACCTTTAAAGCAAGGGGAGCACTGTAAGTTACAGCTTTATTACATTAACTGCCTTAGGGCCTTTTGGGCCGTTTTCGGTATCAAAGCTAACACCGTCACCCTCGGCAAGAGATTTAAATCCGTTACCCTGAATGGATGAATAATGAACGAATACATCTCTTCCGTCTTCGGTTGTTATAAAGCCAAAACCCTTGGATTCATTAAACCACTTAACTGTTCCATTAGCCATTTTCTTTTTACCTCCTTCCACTAAACTAAAGCTTCAGAAAATAACTTTAAAAAAAAGGCCACAAAGCTAAAAGTCTTTGTGGCCTTTACGGGTTCAAAAACTTCCGAAACTTCTATACAAAGCATAGCACATCATATAAGAAAAAAGCAACCAATTTCTTTACCCCCTCTCCTAACGACAGGAGTTGATAGTTATTAATTCCTCTTTCATCCCTGTTATTATAAAGACAGGATTCTGCGAACTGAGGTGATGGCCATAGCCGATGGGTTTGAGTCTTGATATGCTAACCTCCAAAACATCTATGTAATAACATTTTTCTTTAAAGAGAGCTATGGCCATATTGAGTGTCTCCAGGGTTGTAGCTGTAAGGACTATGATGCCCGAGGCTATCTTACAATCAATAGCATTTATTATATCCCTTAGTCTTCCGCCACTACCACCAATAAAGATCCTATCAGGTAAAGGAAGGCCTTCAAGGACATCAGGAGCCTCTCCGCTTATTATCTCCATATTGTATATGTTAAATCTCTTCTTATTCTCTATAATATGTTTAATCTGTTCTTCATTCCTTTCAATGGCACAGACTTTCATCTGCGAACACATTCTTGCAACCTCAACAGATACTGATCCAGATCCAGCACCAATGTCCCAGAATACGCCTTTTTGAGGAAGCCTTAACTTATGTATAGCTATAGCCCTCACCTCGTCTTTTGTTATAAGACCCCCTGAATGGGAGATTTCAGCCTCTTTAAGTCCAAATATTATGTCTGCGTTCTCTGATCTGTTTTCTGTCTTTTGAATAATCACTACATTCGGTTCCGAGAATGTCAATTTCTCAATCTCTTCAGGTCTGCCTTCTGTAATCCTTTCGTCATGATAGCCGAGCCTTTCGCAGACATACATCATAAGTGATGAGTGATGAGTGACGGGTGATGAGTTTAAAAACCTTGCAATCACTGAAGGGTTATTTTCTCTGTCCGTAAGAATGGCGATTTTATCATGCTTTTGAAGCAATGAAGGAATATCTGTAATCTCATACGGCAGCCTCCTTCTCTTTTGAGGATCAGGTCCTCCGTGAAGGCTCATTAAAAAGGCATCATCCCAGGGCTCCTTTATCCTTGAAAAGGCAAGCTGGATACTGCTTAAGTCAGGAATTATCTCCACATTCTCCTTTCCAAACTCTCTGACAGCCCTCCTGCCAATTCCAAAAAACATGGGGTCACCGGAGGCGAGGAGGACGATAGAAGGTGAAGAGGTGAAGTGGTGAAGTGGTGAAGTGGTGGATGAGTAATGGAGTGGCTCAAGAGCAGACTTGATATATGAAATTGTTTCATCCACATTATTTATGATCTTCACCTTATCCTTAACTGCCTCGAATTCATCATAGCCTTTAAAAACCTCAAAGAGTCTGTTGGATGCAAGGATAACGCTTGAATTTAAGATAATCTTCCTCGCCCTTTTATCGAGCGGCTTATAGCCAATACCTATTACATAGAGTTTTTTCTTCACCTCTTCACCCCTTCACCTCTTCACCCTTTGCCCTCAAGATATATGTCTCCATTATCCAGCCATTACTCTTCCTTGCCTCATTTCTTTTCCTTATAATCTCATCAAGGACTTCTTTTAACCTACCATAAATGAGTATTTCTTTTTCGGTTCCGAGATAAGCGCCCCAGTAAATATGAAGGTCTGAATCCGCAAAGCTTCTGTATGTGAGATAATTATCAAGTAGCACTACACTATTTTTAACATCATCAGGATGAATTTCTTTCAACCTCCTTCCTGTAGTTATATGAATGCCTTCTCCTATAAAATTAAGTGGGATTTTATGTCTTGCTGCCAGCACCTGAATGCTCGTTATCCCCGGTATAACCTCAAATTCGAAATCTGCCCATCCTTCTTTCAGGATATAATTGAATACCTCTATATGGCCATCATAAAGAGATGGATCACCCCAGATGAGGATAGCGCCTGTTTCACCATCGGCCATTTCCTGATTTATCAAGTCTGCTATGATCTCTGCCTTTTGTTTCCTCCATGAGGCGACTCTTTGCTTATAATCATCTAATTCCCTGCCCCCCTTTTTCCTTTTGGGAATCTTTATTGCTACAACCCTGCATCTTTCATCAGGCAAATACCTCTGCAATATCTCCTTCCTGATCTTAACAAGGTCTTCATTCTTTTCAGACTCCTTCTCAAGGATAAAAAAGACATTGACCTTTTTAAATGTATTTATAGCCTGAATTGTGAGATGTTCTGGATTGCCTGTACCTATACCGATAAGATATATCTTCTTCATCGATCACCCCTGCTGCTTAATAAGTTGCATATCTCCCTTCTGGCCTCACCAATGGTAAGGGGAATTTTATTAAAGGGCATTTTATCTTCATGCTTGAGTTTATAAATTAGCTCAGCAATCTGCGGCAGCCTCAGTTTAACATTAGACATATCCTCTGGCGCCGTAAAGATATCTTCAGGCATACCGGACCTCGCAATCCTACCACGGCTTAAGATATAAAGCTTATCAAGGAATAATGGCACGAGGTCAACGCTGTGTGTTGCCATGACAATGGTTACTCCATTTTCTTTGTTCAACTTCGTTAGCAGATTCATCATCTTATATTCTCCCATCGGATCCAACCCAGATGTTGGCTCATCCAGTAGGAGTATCTCATGTCCCATAGCGAGGAGTCCGGCAATACATATCCTTTTCTTCTGTCCAAAGCTTAAATTGTGGATGGTTTTTTTTGCATATTCATCCATTTCCACCCATCTAAGGGCATCATTTACCCTCCGAATCACCTCTTCTTCCCGGAATCCCATGTTTAACGGACCAAAGGCCACATCTTCAAATACAGTTGGAGCAAAAAGCTGATCATCAGGGTTTTGAAAGACAAGGCCGACTTTTTTATAGATATCTTTCGGAGATAGTTTTTTTATATTAGCTCCATCAAGAATAACATCTCCGTCAAAATCCTTAAACAATCCATCTATTACCTTTAGTAATGTTGTTTTCCCCGAACCGTTTGAACCCAGTATGCCGATGAATTCACCCCTTTTTATCTCAAGGCTTATGTCAGACAGGGCTGTTGTGCCGTCAGGATATTTAAATGAGTCTATTTTAACGCGTAACCTAACAGAATCCCGAGATAGGACCTCAGACCCCAGACTTTCACCCCTTCCCTTAACCTCCTCCCCTCGATGGGTGGGGAAAGTTTTATCCTGTGTTCTTTTCAAATCTTCCATATAACTCCCATTGCGGTTATAATTGCAACGGAGGCGATTATCTCGGATACCCTGAAGGGCTTATGTTTCAGTATAGGTATATTGCCTTCATAGCCCCTTTGAATCATTGACACTGTGGTATTCTGGCTGTGCTCAAAGGCCTTTAGTATCAGTGAGCCTGTGAGGGTACCGAATGAATTTAATCCCCGCTTAATATTAGAATAACCAAGTCGGTTTTTCTGCGCATTATATATGACCATTGCTTCTTCAAAAAGCACAAAGATATACCTGTAGGCAAAAAGGGAAATCTCTATAAAGCCCTTTGGTATTTTAAACCATGACAATGCTGCCATTATCTCTGTAAAGGGAGTGGAAAGGCCTAATAAAGTGACAATCGAAACAGCCCCTATGATCCTGCTTCCAATCTGAAGCCCCTCAATGAGTCCATCCCTGTGTCCTGTTAAGGTAATAATCGCAAAGTGAGGAGTAGGAAGATTAATGGAGAAAATGGTATCCTGTCCCGAAAACAGGAATTTAAGAACTATCACAACAAAGGCAATGAAGAGGGGTTCCGAGAATCTTAAAAAGAATACCTTTAGTTGGACATTGAGCCAGATACAGATCGTAAGGCTTATGCCCAATATTATCATCGGAAACAGAAACCCCCTGTAGCTTAAGACCATTGCAAGCAGAACTAATGCGACAAGGAGTTTTATCCTCGCATCTACTCTTAGAATCAGAGATTCTTTTTTAAAGTATTCAGAAATTAGTTCCATAAGTTTAGAACCAAGAACAAAGAACACAGAACAAAGATTAAAGTTGTTTTCTAAAACCAACAATCATTGATGCAATCTCATTTGCTTCTGTGATTAATTTATTGGTTTCCTCCTTATTGCAATATCCTAATTTTTGAGCAATTTCAAGGCAGGTAATTACCTCATAATTTGATCTTAGCGAGATTTCTAAAAATCTCTTAAACTCTTTATTAGAAGAATTACCGCTACCTTCGGCTATGTTTAGCGAAATAGAAGTTACTGCCCTTCTGATTTGATTTGTTAAACAAAACATCTCATGTTTTGGAAATTGATTTGTTAATTTATATATCTCCACTGTATAATTAATCGCTTTTTGATAAATTTTCATATTCCTAAAGTTATGTATAGTCCTTCCTTTCTTTTGTCTTGGCTCTTTGTTCTTGGCTCTTTATTCTATCCTCCATCAGTGTCTTCCAGTAATACCCTGCTACAAATCCTCCAACCGTACCTGCCATCAGGAAAACAAAGAGCAGCAAGTCTCCCTGGTCTGTATTTATCAGAGGTTCTCTTGCCTCCCTTCCGTGTTCCTTTGCGTATTTCTCTACTACTGATTCATCCACGCCAGGCCATTTTTCAGCAGCAAAGGCTAAAGTGGGTGAATAGGTGAATAGGTGAATGGATGAATGGGTGAATGGGTGAAACTGAAGACCGAGCAAGACAATAGAACAGAAAAAGATCAATCCTAAAGTTTGAATCTTGAACTTTGAACTTTGAACTTTAAACTTTGAACTTTGAACTTTCATATCGTTGCCTCCTCTGCCTTTATTACCCTCATTTTTACAAGCAGATCAGGCCGTTTTCTATAAAGAAGCATAACCATCCCTGCAGTCATTGCGCCCTCAAGGATTCCGAGGGGGAACTGAGTCGGTATAAAGGCAACGAGTATCTTCCAAAAAAGGGGCGTAAATGGAGCGTCCCCTCTTATGCCTGATGCAAGCTCAACCGATGTAGTAAGGTATGTAGCCCAGTCCGCGAACAACCCTGCCATAAATCCCGACACCACCAATCCCCCGTTCCTGCCTTTATTAAAGAGGGGAATACGGGGGGTTATAGAGCGCAAAGCCTTAAATGTAAGGTATCCTGCAAATGAACCCACCACACCCATAGATACTATATCCGCACCCCATGTGCTTAACCCTCCATGGGCAAGAAATAATGCCTGAATAAGCAGAGCAATGGATGTTATCAGTATGCTTATTGCGGGACCTACAAGGATCCCGGATATCCCGGTGCCACAGGGATGCGAGCATGTGCCTGCCGTTGGCACAGGTATGGGCATACAGGAGATGATAAAAACAACCGCTGCCACGAGTCCCACAAGTGGTTTAAATGAAAGGTCAACAGAGGATTTCTTTTTTAATTCATGTAATCCCCATGCTACGAATGGGACAGCAAGTCCAAACCACAACACAGCCCAGTTAAATGGCAGTATCCCCTCTGAGATGTGCATGGCATGGGCATCAGAAAATGAAAAGAGCAGTAGAGCAATAGGCAGTAGTCCCATAAATTTTTTGAACTTTGAACCTTGAAGTTTGGACTTCAAACTCTGAATTCTCATACCTCCTCCTTTGTAAGCCTTAGTAAGGCGTTCACGATTGCCACTGCAACAGTGGAGCCTCCTTTCCTGCTTAAATTCGTTATAAACGGAAATTTCTGAGCCGCCAGCAGTGCCTTTGATTCAAAGGCCTTTACAAAGCCCACAGGGACACCGACGACGAGAATTGGTGAATCGATGATTGGGTGAATGGGTGAATTAAACATTTCGATAACTTTCAATAATGCGGTTGGCGCATTGCCTATAGCTATAATACCTATATTTTTATGCTCTTTCAGTGCCATCTCTATTGCTATTTCTGAACGGGTCTTGCCGGTATCTTTTGAGAGCCTGATAACATCTTCATCATTAATATTGCATATGACCTTTCCACCAAATGGTTCAAGCCATCTCTTTATAATCCCTGTTTTAACCATCTCAACATCAGTAATGATATCCTTACCTGCCTTTATTACATTTATTCCTGTGGTTATGGCATCAGGATGAAAGATCAGGCTATTTTTGAATTCAAAATCCGCGGTAGCATGTACCACCCTCTTTATAACAGGCACCTGCTCCTGAGGCACATCGCTTAGATCCAGTTCTTTAGAAATTATTTCAAAACTTCTTTTTTCTATTTCCTCTGGTCTCAAACAGTTAGCTTCATGTATCCTTTCCATCACAACTTGCACCAATTTTTCATGGGTGCCGAGAGGTTCTGTGTAGATGAATTCCGTATCAGGATACATATCTTTTAACTTTCTTATTATCTCTGGTATGTCTTTTGTTACATGCATTCCAGAGCTTAAAAAATAGGGATGGATAATTATCCTTTTAGCGCCACTATGAATGCACTCTTTAATCGCATCAACAATCCCTGGTTCTGCAAACTGAAGATAAGCCACCCTCACACAGCTTTTGCAACAATTAGGATGAATTGTGGAGTGTAAAAGCCTGCTTATATGTTCTAAGTTATTGGCATCTCTTTTAGGACTTCCATGTCCTATGAGTATTATGTTTTCCATTTATGCTCCTTATAAAATTTATAAAATTCCCTGCGACAGCAGGATTGCTTCCAAAATGTATGTGGATGTAACTTGCAAAGGTGTTTTTAAATTTATAGCCTGGAGCGTTAACAAACTCTCCGTGATTGTTCCTGACAGAATAAATTTCCTTTAATCCCGCCACGGCGGGACTGCTCTGCTTCATTATTTCAGAATAATGGAACTCGTGCCCCTTCAATCTGTTCCCCTTCTTTCCCAGGATGCAATCTTCCTTTAATTCAACCTCTCTGTAACCGAGATGAAATCTTTCTCCTCTCATAACAGTCTCAATGGGCATTACTCCTGCCATCTGAAAGAAATCTTCATTCGTGTCATAAATACCCCTCGATAGATACATCAATCCCCCGCACTCAGCATAAATCGGTCTTCCAGAATTGGCCCAGTCCCGAACAGCCTTGAGCATGGAGATATTCTTTGAGAGCCCCAATGCATGGAGTTCAGGATAACCACCTCCAATATATACGGCGTCAGCCTCCGGGATTGTCTCATCATAAAGGGGACTGAACCTTACAATCTCAGCCCCGGACCTTCTTAATAGATCAAGATTGTCTTCATAATAAAAACAAAAGGCTTTATCATAGGCGACGGCAATGATAGGTGAATCGGTGAAGGGGTGAAGTGGTGAAGGGGTGAAGTGGTGATTCTTAAACCTATTCATTGATTCGCCGACCTTAGTTCTGCTACTCTGCTCTATTATTTTCATATCTATATGCTCCAGTACCGAATCAGCAAGCCTTTCGATTGCATCGCTGGTTATTGGATTCTCCTCTGCAACAACCAGCCCGAGATGTCTATGGGGAATCTCGAATTTAAAATCCCTCGGAAGGTAACCGAAAACCTCAACACTCCGAACACTATTTTTGAGTCTTATAAAATGCCTCTCCGATGCCACTCTATTAAAGATTACGCCTTTAATTAAATTTTGATCTTTATATTCCATAAATCCTTTAACAATAGCCCCGGCACTTTCTGCCATACCATGGGCATCTACAATGAGGATAACCGGTAGATTAAGAACTTCAGCTAATCTTGCAGTGCTTAATTCTCCGTCATAAAAACCCATTACACCCTCAATGATCGATATATCAGCATCTGAAGAATACCTGCAAAAGCAGTTCCTCACATAT
>JBKBUA010000002.1:16983-24898 GCA_046290845.1 Thermodesulfovibrionales bacterium | reverse complement strand
ATCCTCACCACACATCCAGATGTCAAGATTTATCGAGGGTCTTTCTGTAATAAGTCTGTGCAATCCTGCATCTATAAAGTCAGGGCCTGCCTTAAAGGATTGGACAGTAAAACCCTTCTTCTTTAATGCAGCCATTATGCCCAGTGTAATGGTTGTCTTTCCACAGCCGCTGTGAGTTCCTGCTATTATAATGCCTGACATATCCTTTCAAACTCCTTAAGCAACATCATGTTATCACCTTTTGATCTCACAGCAATTCTAATGTATGTAGAATCGAGCCCTCTGAAATTAGAACAGTCCCTTACCATGATCCCTTTATCACTGAGGGAAGAGATTATCTTTCTGGCCTTCCCATGCCTCATTAAGTAAAAATTTGCAGAGGATGGAAAGTAGTTTATTCTTAGCAATCTGAAACCATCCTCAAGCAACTTTTTCCCTTCCCCAATGACCTTAAATGTCTCTTTTTTATAACCTTCGTCCTTTAGTGCAGCAATTCCTGCTATCTCTGCAAGGATATTCACTGTCCATGGTTCTTTATGCCTTCTCATGACATTAATAACATTTTCAGGAAATAGGCCATAACCTATCCTTAGGCCTGAAAGTGCATAGAACTTTGTCATTGACCTTAAAACAACAAGATAGGGATTACTCTCAACCTCACTGATTACAGAATCTTCTGGTATAAAATCTATAAATGCCTCATCAACAATGAGATAGCATTTGAGATCTCTTGCTGCATCGGCAATCTTAATGACATGGTCTTTTTTTAATAACTGTCCTGTAGGATTATTCGGATTGCAGAGAAATACCATATCAATAGGCCGTGATGAGTGATGAGTGATAAGTGATGAGATAAAATCGTCAGGGTCTATCCTGAAATTGTTTTCTTCCTTCAACTCATAACTCACTACCTCCAACCCGTTACACCTGCATGCCCTTTCATATTCAGAGAAAGTTGGTTCAGGTATAAGAACCCTTTCTGGTCTTAACGCCCTGACAATGAGATAGATTAATTCGGTGCTGCCATTACCACAGATGATATATTGAGGGTTTATGTCGAGATGTCTTGAGATCTCTTGAGTGAGCTTTTTTGACTCAGGGTCAGGATAGTGGCAAAGGAATTTGATACCATCCTTGATTTTCTCTATCACACTTTCAGGCACATCGAGGGGATTTATAGATGCGCTGAAATCTATAACCTTTCCGATTTCGTAACCCATCTCCTCCGTAAATCTATAGATGTTCCCACCGTGTTCACTTTGCATAAAGAAAAACCCCTGTGATACAAACTGCGATAATAGAAGCTGATTTGATTATCATTATTGCCCTCTCTGAGGCTGTAAGATAATCCTCTGTCTTTTCCTCACCAATATATGGTTTTTGCACCTCAACGCCATTGTATCTTGAAGGACCTCCCAATCTCACGCCCAATGCACCTGCCATAGCAGCCTCGGGGATCCCTGAATTCGGGCTTAAATGCTTCCTTCCGTCATTAATCATAATGCGTAATGCGTGATGCGTAATGTGTAATGCGTGGGAAGGACATTTAAATATTGTAATAAAAAAGATAGATGTTACAATTAATACACCCGAAATCCGTGCCGGTATATAATTGGCAATGTCATCGAGCCTCGCTGATGCCCATCCAAAGTCTATGTATCTGGCGTTCTTATATCCGACCATGGAATCGAGGGTATTTATTGCCTTATAGGCCATGGCAAGAGGTACGCCGCCAATAGAGAGATAAAATAAAGGAGCGATGATGCCATCCGAGAGGTTTTCAGAGAGTGTCTCTATCGTTGCCTTGAGTACTCCCTTTTCTGAGAGGTTCTCTGTATCCCGGCCAACAATCATGCTCAGATTTTTTCTTGCGAGTTTGATATCTCCCTCTTTTAAAGCCTTTATTACGTCCCTTGCAGAATCTATTAATTCACGAAAGGCTATTGTCGTAGATGTGAGATAGAGGAGCAGCACACCAGAAAAATAGCTCATCAGAGAAGAGATATTTCTTATCTTTATTAATGCATATACTATGAGCCATGTTAATCCAGAGGTCAGACCAACAATTATTAATACTAAAAATACCCCTTTGAGTCGAATCTCTTTCTTCTTTCTTCTGTCTTCTATCCACAGCACCTTTTCAATTTTTTCAATTGCACTTCCCATAATCCTTACAGGATGGGGGAGCCACTGTGGATCACCGATAGCCAGATCCAGGAGAAATGCCAATATTAGCACTAAGGGCTGGAGGCTAAAGGCTGACGGATGAACTATTTCCATCATAACTTAATAATCTCCTTTATGAAATCCATATCCATGTTTTCCTTTACAACATATGCGAGGTTATCGATTGCCCTGTCTTTGATCTCGGAATATCTTAGAGTCAAATCGAGAGGCGGGAGATTCTTATTCTTTCTTGCATTGTTTATAATTGTCCTTCTAAATGAATCATTTTCAAAAATACCGTGCAGATAAGTCCCCCAGCAGTTGTTGTTGATAGAACCATCAAAAACCGGTGAATGGGTGAATGGGTGAATAGGTGAATAGGTTGAGAGTCTTCTTATCTTAAACAATCCGATGTCTCCTGTGCTTACACCCATATGTATTTCGTAGCCCTTTATAGGCGAAAGGGTGAAGGGGTGAAGGGGTGAAGGGACGATTTCCGCTTCTACTTGTGTTGTTACTTTAGTCTTATCAAATAGGGTCTCTATATTCAATAACCCTATACCGTCAATCTCCTTATGACAGCTCTCCACACCGTGAGGATCGTATATTTTTTTGCCGAGCATCTGGTATCCACCGCACATGCCTATAATCTGAATTCCCTTTTCGTATGCCCTCTTTATGCTATCATCAAGTCGCCTTTCTTTTAAGAACAGCAAGTCTTTAACGGTATTCTTTGTCCCTGGTATTATTACGATGTCCGCATTTTCTATGTCAGCAGGATTATCGGAATATATAAGCTCCACATCAGGCTCATATAAAAACGGGTCAAAGTCTGTGAAGTTTGAGATGTATTGCAGCTTGACGATGACAATCTTTATCTGTTCGAACTGCTTAAACAGTTTGAACCGTTTAAACTGTTCAAGGGCTAAACCATCTTCTTCAGGCAGCCCTATGTCTTTTATATAAGGCAATACACCTATTACTGGTTTCTTTGCACTGTCTTTTATCATTTCAAGTCCAGGACGGAGTATATCCAAATCCCCACGAAATTTGTTAATAATAAATGCCTTAACATACCTACTGTCTCTTCCAAGAAGCCTGACAGTTCCATATAGTGATGCAAAGACACCACCCCTGTCTATATCTCCCACAAGCAATACAGGTGCCCTTGCATACTTAGCCACTCTCATATTTACAATGTCACTATCCATAAGATTTATCTCAGCAGGGCTTCCAGCTCCTTCGATTATCACAAGCTCGTATTGCTCCATGAGTTTATTAAAAGATTCCTTAACGTAAGGCCAGAGGCTTTCTTTCAGGGAATAATATTTCTTTGCCTCATAGTTACCAAAGACCTTTCCGTAGACAATCACCTGGCAGCCCCTTTCACCTGATGCCTTAAGAAGTACGGGGTTCATATCTATTGATGGTTCAATCCTTGCAGCCTCTGCCTGAAGTGCCTGTGCTCGACCTATCTCTCCTCCCTCTTTTGTTATAAATGAATTAAGGGCCATGTTCTGAGCCTTAAAGGGAGCAACATTTATACCCATATCCTTAAAAATTCTGCATAAAGCAGCGACAATAAGACTTTTACCAACTCCAGATCCAGTTCCCTGAATCATTAAAGCCTTAGCCATAAAAGACTCCATTAATAAGTCTCACAGCCGGGTATCCATCATGAAACTCAATGATGTTCACTGCTGCATAGTCCTGCTCTATTCTGAAGATATTCTCGAGAGGAACGCCCATGAAATGACAGAGGATAATCCTGTTAACACCACCATGAGCTACTATTGCGATCTTTTCGTTATCGTGATTAGATAGTATACTTTCAATCGCTACCATAACTCTATCTCTGACCTCAATTGTACTTTCTCCCTTTATTGGGCTATATTTCAATGGATTTTTTGCCCATGCCTCAAACTCCTCAGGATACCTGTCCTTTATCTCATTGAAAGACATGCCTTCCCAGATACCGAAACTCCTTTCCCTCAGGTCAGGTACCGCGACAGGCCTCAAACCATAAGGTTCAGCAATAATCTCGGCGCTCTTTAATGCCCTGCTTAAAGGGGAACAGTAGACAGCAGATAGAGAAACATCTTTAAGGAACATAGAGGTCTTTTTAATCTGTTCAACTCCTTTCTCTGAGAGAGGGACATCGATACTTCCTTTGTATCTTTTTTCATCCCCCCCTGCTGTATGACCGTGTCTTATGAGATAAAGAGTCTTGACCATATTATCACCATAAATAAAAATGCTATTTCTGTTATCTCACTCAGGGCACCGAGGGTGTCGCCAGTAGAACCGCCAAATATTTTATTACATAGATAAAGCCATAGACCTGTTAAAGTGTATAATGCAACTGACATGGCAACAGTAAAAAAGAACCATCCAGAAAGATCCCTGAATATGAGCGGTACCAAACCATATGTTGCAAAGAGTATCACTGTTGACAACAAAAAATCCCTGATGGTTATACCTTCAATAAATAACTTGCCGAGACCATTATCCCTCGCTGCCATTCCATGGAACATCGCTGCTGTCATCGTCCATTTAGAAACTACAGGCATGAGGAGTACAGAGGAATAAAAAAGCGAGGGGTTAAGATGAGAGATATTTTTCATGGAAAAAAATTTTAACATGACAGCAAAGATAAGGGATGTAACCCCGATAGAACCAGTTGCACTGTCCTTCATTACCGAAAGCCTTTTTTCTCTATCTCTATCAGGGTCTCCTGTTGACTTAACAGCAAGGGCATCAAAGGTATCCGCAAGTCCATCGAGATGGAAACCTCCATTGGACATTACCATACCAAAAAGAATGATTAATATCGTCAGTTCAGAATGAAAAAATCTTTCACCGAGACTCAACAGTATGAGCAGAAATATCCCCTGTAAAAGCCCTGCGAATACAAAAAAGGCAGAACTCTTTGCAACCTCAGTTTCTGAGATTTCGCCTTTTACCCTCACCGGTAATATTGTTAAAAACTGTAAGGCCAACAATAATTGTTTCATGACCCAATCCTTTGAACCATTTAAAATTTTCGAGCTGTTTAATTTCTAATCTCGTTAGATACCCCTGCCTCTTGAAAGGTTGCCATCTCTTTATAAATCTTCAATCCTCCCTCTATCATGAGCATTGCAAGTGCAGCACCTGTGCCTTCTCCAAGCCTTAGGCCAAGATCAAGTATAGGTCTTAATCCCATTTTATCAAGCATTGCCTTATGACCGATCTCCACTGAGTTGTGGGCAGCAAACATATAATCCGCTGTTTCTGGCTTGAGGCAGTAGGCAATAAGGGCACCTGCTGTTGATATAAATCCATCAATCACTACAGGCACTTTCTGTGCTGCTGCACCAAGGACAAGACCAGCAATGCCTCCTATCTCTGCACCACCAAGTTTTGAAAGCACATCCACTGGATCACCAGGGTTGGGTTTATTTATCTCTATTGCCTTTTTAATAACCTGAATCTTTCTTTTTAAGGCCTCATCAGATATACCTGTGCCTCTGCCTGTTACCTCCTCAACAGGTCTGTCTGTAAGGACCGCAGCAATGGCACTTGATGGAGTCGTATTACCTATGCCCATCTCCCCAGTTCCAAAGAGCCTGTACCCCTTTTTTGTATAGGCCTCTGCGAGTTTTATCCCTACCTCAATTGACCTTATGGCCTCATCACGGCTCATGGCAGGACCTTTTGTAAAATTCCTTGTTCCTTTTACAACCTTCATACTCAGTAGACCTTCAACCTCTCCAAATTCATGCTCCACACCTATATCTATAACCACCACATCAGCACCTGCATGTCTTGCAAGGACATTTATGCCAGCACCACCCCTTAAGAAATTAAATACCATCTGGGCTGTCACTTCCTTTGGATAGGCAGAAACTCCTTCCTCGGTAACACCATGGTCACAGGCAAAGGTAAAGATTGCCTTTTTGTTTATAGAAGGCATCTCATCTTCAAATATAGCCACAAGCCTTCGCGCAAACTCCTCAAGCCTTCCGAGACTTCGGGGAGGCTTTGTTAGGTTATCCAGCCTCCCTTGGGCCCTTTCATGCCATTCAGGATTTACTGGTTTGATCTTCAATAAGGTCTCCTCCAGCATAAAACCTCCTTCCTTCAAATCACCCATAACCCTTTATCTTCAAAGGTATCCCTGAGATAACTAAATAGACTTCATCAGCAATCTCTGCAACCTTCTGATTCAACAAACCTGCCAGATCCCTGAACCTCCTTGCAACTTCCTTTTCAGGGACGATTCCCATACCCACCTCATTTGAGACGACAACTAAGGCTGAAGACTGAGCATTGAGAACTGAAGGAGCTATAAAATCTTTCAGGGTTGTTATAAACTCTTCAATCTCTTCCGAGATTCCCTTTCTGTCTTGAACATTGAACATTGAACCTTGAACCTCTTTAGCAAGCATCATGTTTGAAAGCCATAGTGTAAGGCAATCAAGGAGAAGCACATCATACCTTCCTTTTAATTCCCTGAGCAGACCTGCTATTTTAAGAGGTTCTTCTATTGTGAGCCATTCTTCTCCTCGCTCCTCTTTATGCCTCTTTATTCTTTCTCTCATCTCCTCATCAAGGGGCTCTGCTGTTGCAATATAAACCTTTTTACCTGGCAGTTCAGTTGCCATCTTAAGGGCAAAACTGCTCTTTCCACTCCTTGCACCACCTGTTATAAATATGACCCTATTCATCTATGCCTTATCAGAGCCCTTCTTATCTTTTTCAAAGATTCCACTCAGAATATCATTTGCACAGAACCTTCCGCACATTGAGCAGCCAACTTCACCATTTCCCCTCTTAGCCTTTATCTCCCTTGCCCTCTCGGGGTCTATGGCAAGTGAAAACTGCTCATCCCACCTCATATCCCTTCTTGCCTTTGCCATGAGTTTATCTCTGTCAGTCCTTCCAAGCTTTATCATATTTCCAATATGTGCAGCAATCCTTGCTGCGATAAGGCCTTCTTTTACATCCTCTGGAAAGGGCAGCCCAAGATGTTCTGAAGGTGTTACATAACATATGAAATCAGCACCATAGGCAGAAGAAAGGGCTGCGCCTATCGCTGCAGTGATATGGTCATAGCCAGGTGCTATATCAGTTGTAATAGGGCCGAGCATGTAAAAGGGTGCTTCACCGGACATCCTTTTTTCCATAATTATATTGGCCTCAATCTCATTAATGGGAATATGGCCTGGCCCTTCAACCATCGTCTGGCAACCCATCTCCCTTCCAATCTCTGCGAGCTCGCAATTTATTATTAATTCCTGAATCTGAACCCTGTCTGTTGAGTCATGGATAGCACCTGCCCTGAATCCATTGCCAAGGCTTAAAACCACATCATGCCTTTTTAAAATCTCAACGACTTTATCAAAATGCTCAAAAAGAGGGTTTTCTTTATTGTTATGCTCCATCCATGCAACCATGTATGAGCCTCCCTTTGAGACAAGCCCTCCGTAACGGTAATGTTGCCTCCTAAGCATCTCTACAGTCCTCCTATTTATCCCGCAATGAATAGCCATGAATGCCACTCCTTCCTCACACTGTCTCTCCATGACCTCCCAGAGAAGCTCAACCGGCATCTTTACAGCAGCCCCGTATTTCTCTATTGCAAGGGCAAAGGCCTCATAAAGAGGTACTGTTCCTACAGGCAATGTAACTGCATCCATCACTGCCCTTCTTATCCTTGCAATATCACCTCCAACGCTAAGATCCATTATGGTATCTGCGCCATATT
>JBKBUA010000002.1:8194-16886 GCA_046290845.1 Thermodesulfovibrionales bacterium | reverse complement strand
CGAAGGCCTCTCGAATTTTTTCTTTAGTAAGGGCAACCTCAGGCAGGCCAGAATAAAGGATTCGACCTTCCTTTATCAGGATTATCCTCTCAAACTTGAAGGCCATGTTAATATCATGAAGAGCCATTATTATCGTAATTCCTTTCTTATCCCTGAGTTCCTGTAGCATACGTAGTAATTCTATCTGATACTTTATATCGAGGTTTGCCAGTGGTTCATCGAGAAGCAATATCCCTGCACCCTGAAGTAATGTCATTGCTATAAAGGCCCTTCTCCTTTCGCCACCGCTAAGATTTGTTAAATTCATATCAGCCTTTTCCCTCAGACCGACCATATCGAGTGCCTCATCTATTGTTAATTCAGGCATAATCTCATAAGGGTAGAGACCCATGCTTACGAGTTCCTTCACCTTAAAAGGGATATTCATATCAAGGATCTGCGGCAAATAGCATATGAGCTTAGCCCTATCCCTGTTCTTATACGTTCTCATATCCCTCCCCCAGAGTCTCACCACCCCTGAAGAGGGCCTCAGAAAACCGCTTAAGAGTTTCAGGATCGTTGTTTTCCCTGAACCATTTGCACCGAGAAGGCCTATGAACTGGCCACCTGAGAAGGCAATATCCATGTTCACAATCAGATGATCATTCTGTCTTGGATAGCTGAAAGTAACCTTATCTAATTCGATTATCGGATCATGATAGGATGACATCTCTCCTCCTTAAAAGGTAAAGGAAATAGGGTGATCCTATGATAGCTGTAACGACGCCAGATGGTATCTCAGAAGGTGAGAATGCAGTTCTTCCTATCAGGTCAGCCAGACAGAGGAATGAAGCACCAAAGAGACCTGATGCCGGGATCAGATACCTGTTGTCCGCCCCTGAGAAGAATCGAACGATGTGTGGAACGAGAAGGCCCACAAAACCGATAGTCCCTCCCAGTGAAACAGAGGCAGATGTCATGAGAGCCATTGATAAGAAGAATAAAACCCTCTCTTTATTAACAGAAAAACCGAGGCTATGGGTGAATTCATCTCCGAGCATAAGGGCATTGAGGGCCTTTGCCCTGAGTATAGAAATAAAAAACCCCGTGATTATGAACAGAAAACCAAAGGGTATCAGAGACCATTCTGCCATTGCAAGGTCGCCAAATATCCAGAGCAGCGACCGTCTCAATCCCTCATCGGTAGATATGCTCATAAGGAGTATTAAGCAGGCATGGAATAAAAAACTGAGTCCAACACCTGCAAGCAGGAGCCTCTCAGGCCATAGACCTCCCCTCTTCCAGCCAAAGACACCAACTATTAGGCTTGCTGTAGAGGCACCGATAAAGGCTGTTACCGGAATAGAAAATCTCCCGATATTTGACAGGCCGAGCAAGAGCCCTATTGCCGCAGTCAGAGAGGCACCACTCGATATGCCGAGTATATAAGGGTCAGCGAGGGGATTTCTCAATATCCCCTGCAGTATTGCGCCTGATACCCCGAGGGCTGCGCCGATAAGAACAGCCACAAGCACCCTCGGCAGTCTTATCGACAATAGTATCTCCTTTTCTGTATTATTGAGGGAAAATGGGTTTATTATCCTCGGTCCAGAGAAGACCGCTATAGAGATAATGATTAATGTTAAGCTCAAAAAAAGGAAAAATCTTACCTTAGACAAGCAGCAACCTCCTCAATCCCTTTTATAACCCTCGGACCTAATCTATAAAGACCGTCTCCAACATAGAAGACCTTGCCTTTTTTGACAGCAGGAATGGATTTTAATCTTTCGAATAAACCCTTCGATGCCTCTCTGATATCCTTTCCCATGGAATGACCAACTAAGATTACATCGGGAGACTGGCGCATCACTTCCTCAATTGAGTACTTTGGATAGGGAATCCTCGAGCGTGCTGCAATGTTTTCGGCTCCAAGGAGCTTTATAGCATCGTCTATAGCTGTACCAGGGCCTGCAACTATCAATGGTTCAGGCCAAAGAATAAACAGGATCTTTTTCTTATGAGTTTTCCCAGCATGATCTTTTTTCAATCTTGAAAAAGTCTCTTCTAATTCACTGGCCAATCTTTCTGC
The DNA here is from genome assembly GCA_046290845.1 of Thermodesulfovibrionales bacterium. Classification (GTDB taxonomy): domain Bacteria; phylum Nitrospirota; class Thermodesulfovibrionia; order Thermodesulfovibrionales; family UBA9159; genus JBBIPQ01. The sequence goes on along the minus strand of JBKBUA010000002.1, from coordinate 14,818 downwards.
CCTTTCTTTTACGCCCATAGCCATGCCCATATCCCTTATCGCCTGCGGAAGTTCATCGAGCCTTTTTGCTCTGAATACATAGGTCTTTATCTTCATTGATCTGAGCCTCTCCTCTACTTCCTTCGGGTTTCCGTCCATGGTCATAACAACTATGTCAGGTCTTAGGGAGATTATCGCCTCAATCGAAGGATTCGACATACCACCAACCTTGTCCTTTTTTCTCGCCTCCTCAGGGTAATCACAAAAATTCGTCACCCCAACAATCTCCTGACTCAGACCGAGGGAAAAAAGTATCTCTGTCGTGCTCGGTGAGAGGGAAACAATCCTTTTATATTGTGAGGCCTCAACGAAAGACGCAAAAGAAATAATGTCAATGCCACAGAGATATAACAAGAAAAAATATAAGACTGACCTTTTCTTCAACACCAGACCCATGACTTCTGACTCCTTCTATAGATTCCTGTTCAAAATAAAAAATCCTCAGAATCCAAAGACTCTGAGGATTGCACCCTGTTTTCTTCATCCTCTCCTCCATCCTCGTGGAGGTTTTTTATGCTCATGGTCTATAGCTCACCGTTCATTGCGAAAGCCATGAACTGAAGCTACAAGCCATCAGCTATTTTCTGGCAGGTCTTCTGGCTCCCGGATCGACCTACTTGCCCGCCTTCCCGAAGAGACCGTTCAAACCGTTTAAACGGTTCAAACAGCTTTTTCTCCAGTGGCCTGTATGGGCTTTCGTCCCCGGTTACAGCGGCGGGACCGCTCCTGATTCTCACAGGATTCCCTATTAAGCCTCCCGGCACCTTATAAAACTTTATAAGAACCTCATCAGAAATGTCAAGCTTACCGAGGATTGCCAATAGATTGCCAATGGGAACGATGAGCCTGAAAAGGCTTTACGGCGACACTTTAAATAGAGCCGTAGAGCAACAGAAAATTTGATATAGGATTCAAGATAAAATCCTTTATCCTGTATCGTGTATCCTGTATCGTGTATTTGGAGTTTTCACTTGACAAATTTTTAATAATCATATATAAATATATTTATATGAAAAATGTCTTGAGGATATTAAAGTTGCTCTCTGATGAGACCCGGCTGAGGATTCTTATGATCCTAATGAGGCGAGAATTATGCGTTTGCCAGATTATGGCTGTTCTCAGAATATCGCAACCACTTATTTCGAGAAACCTCGCCCTCCTCGATGACGCGGGTTTGCTCAATGAGAGGAGGGAGGGAAAGCTCGTTTTTTACTCTTTGAAAAAAGATCTTCCGCCGTTTATTGAAAGGCTCATAAAATCAATAAGTGCAGAATTGAAGGAAGATGAAGTAACATTAGTCGATCTCGAGACCCTCAAAGACTGTTATGAATATCAGAAAAGGAGCGGAAGATGTGATATGAAGACATTTCTCGCCTTTATGGAGGAAAGGAGAAAAAAAAGGAGGGAAAAGATATGAGGAATGTGCTGCTTTGTTTTGTTTGTTTTATAATGGCCTTTTCGGTTTTTACCTCTGAAATTACTGCTGCCGAGAAGTCGTTGACTCTCAAGGAGGCCATAGAGATTGCCTTTGAGAATAATCATGAGATAAGGGCAATGAAGAACTCACTCCTTGCGGAGAAAGAGAATATCGGCATTGCCAGAAGTTATCTCCTTCCTAAGATAACCTTTGAGGAGAGGTTCATGAGGACCGATAATCCCACATACGGTTTTATGGCCAAACTGAATCAGGAGAGGTTCGCAATGGAGGATTTTGCGATTCCATCCCTAAATAATCCGAAGGCGATTAATGATTTTCAGAGTACCCTGAGTTTTGAGCAGCCTCTATTTGTGAGGAAGGCCAATCTGGGTTTAGATATGTCAAAGAGGGAGTTTATGGCTAAGGATGGAGAGTTTCAGAGGAAAAAGGATGAGATAGCCCTTAAGGTAGCGAAGGCATATCTCATGATATTGACCGCAAAGGAATATGTTAAGGTGAGTGAACAGGCTGTTGAGGATGCTGCTGAACATGTAAGAATCGCCGAGGCGAGAGAGAAGGCAGGTCTCGGCCTTTATTCTGATGTCTTAAGGGCCAATACCGCTCTAACAGAGGCTGAGCAGAGGCTCGTAAGTGCAAGGAAGAACCTCGCTATAGCAGAGAGGTCCCTCGGTCTTTTGCTCGGCCGATCCGAGGCCGTAACTGTTTCAGATGACGTCCTGCTTATTCCTCTTAGAGACCTGGACTATTACATTAATCCATCTTTATCGAGAAAAGACCTCGAGGCCATGAAACTCAGGTATGAGAATGCAAAGATGAATGTTAAGATGGCAGAGTCAGATTATCTACCGATGATAGGCATTGGAGGAAGTTACCAATTTAATGACCATAGAAGACCCTTTGGCTCAGAAGGGGGTAGTTATCAGATTATGGCCTTTCTCAGATGGGAGATCTTTGACGGAACAAAGAGGGAACACGAGATAGCAAAGGCAAAGGCAAAGGTCTCAGAGGCTGGCGAGTATCTCGAGGGGCTCAAAAAGGCTATAACCTTCAAGATTCATGAGGCATTCCTCGAGGCTGGTGAAGCCATGAAGAATAAAGAACTCGCTACCTCTGCATTGAAGAGTGCGGAAGAGGGAAGGAGGCTCGTGAGGATACGATATGAAAATGGTCTATCCCCTGTAGTTGACCTTCTCGATGCCCAGATGAATGTTGACCATGCCAGGGCAAATTTGGTGGCGATGGAAAATAATTTCAAGATTTCTGCTATAAACCTCAGTTATGAAGCAGGGATCTTATTGAGTGATTTAAATATTGAGAAATAGGGAGGATGAGATGGCTTCAAGGATTAAAAGATATGGTCTTAAAACTGCTGCTTTATTACTCTGCTGCCTTGCTATCCTGGTAGCAGGCTGTAAAGGGAAGATAAAGGAAGGCAAGGTCGAGGTTCAGAGACCTGTCATAAAGGATGTAAAGGTATCAGAGGTTAAAGGGTCCTCTGTTGAAGACTACCATGAGACATCCGGGTCTGTTAAGGCCCAGAATGTGGCGGTAATATCGAGCAGGATGATGGGAGAGGTCACGGCACTTAATGTTAAGGAGGGAGATTTTGTTAAGACAGGACAGACCATTCTAACTATAGATGACAGGGATATTGCAGAAAAGATAAAGGCTGCAGAAGCAGGTTACAGGGAGGCCTTGAAGGGCCTTGAGGCAGCGAAACAGAACAGGTCTCTTATCGACATAACCTATCAGAGATACAAAAGACTCCATGACGAAAAGGCCCTATCCCAGCAGGAACTCGATCAGATAGAAACACAGAAAAAGGTTGCTGATATTGAATACGAACGTGCCCAGGAGATTGTTAACAGGGCTAAGGCAGGGCTTTCAGAGGCAAAGGTCTATCATGGGTATACAAGGGTTACATCTCCAATTACAGGGGTAGTAGTAGAAAAGAGGGTTGATAAGGGCAATATGGCTGTACCAGGTGCTCCATTGCTAACCGTTGAGGATACATCATCATATCGCATAGATGTGAATGTTGATGAGAGGTTTTCAGGCATTATTAAAAGGGGTATGACTGTCGATGTAATGATTGACTCAATAGGCCTTCAAACAAAGGCAAAGGTGTCTGAGGTGGTTCCAGCAATCGATCCCATGTCAAGAACATTTCTCGTTAAGATAAATCTAAAGGCCTCGGGGTTAAGAAGTGGCCTGTATGCAAAGGTCAGGATACCTGTTGGAGGCAGAGAAACAATTCTTATACCGGCAAAGGCAGTGGTCGAGAAAGGACAGCTCACAGGTGTCTATACAGTAGATGATAAAGGTATTATCTCCTTCAGGCCTGTAAGGACAGGAAAGAATTATGGTGAAAACATAGAGGTATTATCAGGGCTTAATCAGGGAGAAAAGGTCGTAACAGAGGGGATCGAGAGGGTCATCGATGGAGGGATGATTCAATGAATGGTATAGGTATATCAGGAAGGATCGCAAAGGCCTTCATAAGGTCAAAGCTGACGCCTCTCATTGTAATCGCCTCATTAGTTCTGGGTATCTTTGCCATCATTGTGACCCCGAGGGAGGAGGAGCCCCAGATAGTCGTTCCAATGATAGATGTCTTTGTCTCGGCCCCTGGTTTTTCATCAAAGGAGGTTGAAGAGAGGGTCACAAAACCGATGGAAAAGCTCCTATGGGAGATAAAGGGCGTAGAGTATGTTTATTCGATAGCAAGGCCTGGTATGAACCTTACCATCGTCCGTTTTTATGTTGGCGAAAACATGGAGGATAGCCTTGTAAAGCTCTACAACAAGTTAATGTCCAATTATGACAGGATACCCCCTGGCGTCTCTCAGCCCTTAGTAAAGCCAAAGTCTATAGATGACGTCCCTATATTGACCTTAACGCTCTGGAGCGAAAATAAGAACTACTCAGGCTATGAACTGAGGAGGATTGCAACCTCCCTTTGTGACGAGATCAAGAAGGGCAAGGATGTATCTGAGTTCTCTGTCATTGGAGGTCAGAGGAGACAGGTCAGGGTAATACTGGATCCTGCAAGACTGAGGGCATACAATGCCTCGTCATTCCAGATAATGAATAGCCTCCAGAAGGCAAACTTCGTTATCCCTTCAGGTGCCTTTCCCTCTGAAAACAGGGAGTTCCTCGTCGAGACAGGTGCCTTTATTAAGGATTCTGAAGAGGTTGGTAATATCGTTGTCTCTGTCTTTAATGGAAAACCAGTATATCTGAGAGATGTGGCAATGATTAAGGATGGGGCCGAGGAACCCTCCAATTATGTCTTTATGGGACTCGGTCCCTCTGCAGAGAAGAAGGGTATTAAGGGTGATAAGACAGGGAAATATGAGGCTGTGACGATCGCTGTATCAAAAAAGAAGGGTGCAAATGCCAGTATCGTAGCCCATGAGGCATTAAAGAAGGTCGAGGCATTGAAGGGAAGTCTCATCCCCTCTGATGTGAATGTAACTGTAACGAGGAATTACGGTGACACCGCAAAGGAGAAGTCTGACGAATTGCTCGAGCATATGCTTATCGCTACCATATCCGTTATTATCCTCATCGCCCTCGCCCTCGGCTGGAGGGAATCTATAGTTGTTGCTGTTGCAGTGCCTGTTACACTTGCCCTCACACTGCTCATTAATTATCTCTATGGCTATACATTGAACAGGGTGACACTCTTTGCCCTTATCTTCTCAATCGGTATCCTCGTTGATGATGCAATAGTGGTTGTTGAGAATATCCATAGACACTTTAAGATGCACAAGATAGACCCATTGACAGCAGTCCTTGCTGTTGATGAGGTCGGAAATCCAACGATCCTTGCTACATTTACTGTTATTGCTGCCCTTTTACCGATGGCCTTTGTATCAGGCCTCATGGGTCCTTATATGAGGCCAATACCTGTTGGTGCCTCAGCAGCAATGTTATTCTCCCTCCTTGTCGCCTTTATAGTGAGCCCATGGCTCAGTTATATCGTATTAAAAAGGGTCAAGCACGAAGAGGCTGAAGGGAAGGAGGGCGAGAAGATGCTGAGGCTCTATGAGAGGATACTTGGCCCACTCATTGACAGCAGGAACAAGAGATTTCTTGCCCTCGGTGTCGTCGCCCTCCTGCTTGGTCTCGCTCTGCTACTTGTTCCTCTGAAGGCAGTGACAGTAAAGATGCTTCCCTTTGATAACAAGAGCGAGATTCAGGTGATAATCGATATGCCCGAGGGGAAGACACTCGAGGAGACCGCGGCACTCACAAATGAGATGGGTAAATATTTAAAGACGGTGCCCGAGGTGACCGATTACCAGGCCTATGTTGGTACTGCTGCACCTTATAATTTCAATGGATTGGTAAGGCACTATTTCCTGAGGACAGGCAGTAATGTGGCTGACATTCAGGTGAACTTTGTTTCAAAGGGTGAGAGGAAGGCACAGAGCCATGACCTCGCAAAGAGGCTGCGACCTGAACTGAAGAGGATTGCTGACAGATTTGGTGCGAGGATAAAGGTTGCAGAGATCCCTCCAGGTCCTCCTGTCCTGAGCACCCTCGTTGCAGAGGTCTATGGGCCTGATCCTAAGAGACAGGTTGAGATAGCAAGACAGATAAGGGATATCTTTGAAAAGACAGAAGGTGTTGTTGATGTGGACTGGTATGTTGAGGATGACCAGGAAAAGTTCATCTTTGATGTGGATAAAGAAAAGGCATCATACCACGGCATAAGCACCGAGGCTGTGTCACAGGCCTTGAGGATTGCCCTGAATGGAATGGGAGCAGGCCTTGTCCATTTTGAGAAAGAGAAGGAGCCTGTGGAGATATATCTGAGAATGCCCATTGAGGAGAGAGCAGGGATTGAATCTCTTAAGGAGACAACGATACCTTCATCAGCAGGAATCCCTGTGCCACTTTCAGAGCTTGTTAAGGTGAAAAGGGGTATTGAGGATAAGACCATCTATCACAAGAATCTCAAGAGGGTCACCTATGTAATAGGTGATGTGGCAGGTAAGGAGGAAAGCCCTGTCTATGCAATCTTAAAGATGAAGGACAGGATTAAGGAGCTAAAGATTCCCGAGGGATATGAACTCAGGCAATATTCCTCTGTCCAGCCCTGGCTCGAAGATAGGTATGCCATGAAGTGGGATGGCGAA
>JBKBUA010000002.1:0-8095 GCA_046290845.1 Thermodesulfovibrionales bacterium | reverse complement strand
TGGCACATAACCTATGAGGTCTTCAGAGACCTTGGAATTGCCTTTGGTGCTGTCTTGATTCTTATTTATATCCTCGTTGTTGCCTGGTTCAGGAACTTTATAACACCTTTGATTATAATGGCACCAATACCTCTAACACTCGTCGGGATACTTCCTGGTCACTGGCTCTTTGGTGCCTTTTTCACAGCAACATCGATGATAGGATTTATCGCCCTCGCAGGTATCATCGTGAGGAACTCCATACTCCTCGTTGATTTTATCGAGATGGAATGGAGGCAAAAGGGTGGTCTAAAGGATGCCCTGATTAAGGCAGGTGCTGTTAGGTTCAGACCTATTGTGTTGACAGCAGCAGCGGTCGTTGTGGGTTCCTTTGTAATGATCTTTGACCCCATATTCCAGGGTCTTGCTATAGCAATGATGTTTGGTGCTGTTGCAGCAACAGGCCTGACACTGATAGCGGTGCCACTGCTTTATTATGAGTTCTTCAAGAACAGGACCTGCCCTATTAAGGCAGAAGAATTAGAGGAAAAGAAAGAAGCAGAGGAGAAGGATGAATTATAGGAGGTGAGGATAGATGTACATAGCACAGACAGATAGCTGGTATCTCGAGAGGATCATATGGCTCATAGCAGGGATATTTGCCCTTGGAAGTGCCCTGCTTGCCTGGCTTCACAGCCCCTATTGGTTGATCCTTACAGGGCTTGTTGGTATTAACCTCATAGTGTTTGCCTTAACAGGCTTCTGTCTTATGGCGAACATTGTATACAAACTCGGTGCAAAACCGAGGCTTGGTAGGTAGCAGTGTGGTAAAACAGTTAGAAGGAGGTTGAGAAATGGCTGATAATGAGTATATCTGCCTCGATTGCGGAAGGCAGTTTGTCTTGAAGGCAACTTTATTAAAGAAATCTGATGCACGATGCCCTTACTGTAATGGTGAAAGGCTGATGAAGCTCAGCCCCTCTTCATGGTTAGGTTTCTTTGGTGGAGGTGGGGGTTGAAATCCCTGGGGCTGTTAGGCCGTGTGCCTACTTGCCGATACAGAACTCACTAAAGACCCTGTTCAGTATATCCTCTGTTGTGACGGCCCCGACTATCTCACCGAGATGGTCGAGGCCCTCTCTCAGGGATAGGGCAATAATCTCCTTAGGCTGAGAGTTTATGATATCAAGAGACGCCTTTTCCAGAGAGGAGATGGCATCATCAATAGCCCTCTTATGCCTGAGATTGGTTATTATTAAGCCCTCTGAATCTCCCCTTATTCCGCCGAGGGATAAATTAATGATTGCATCCTTCAGTTCTTCAAGTCCCTGCCCTGTCTTTGCCGAGATATTAAGACTGAAGGCTTGGTGGGACGTCAGCCCGCCTTGGGGCAGGATGACAGAGGAAGAACAGAGGTCTGATTTGTTGATGCCAATAAGAAACCTCTTTCCCCTCTCTCTCACCTTCTCGATTATGTACATGTCTTCATCACTTAAAGCCCTGCTACCATCTATAACAACAATAACAAGGTCAGAATCATCAATGGCCTGAAGACTCCTTCTCACACCCTCCCTTTCTGCCATCTCATGGGCCTCCCTGATGCCAGCAGTGTCCATGACCCTCACAAGGAGACCCTTTATGTTAAGCAACTCCTCAATAACATCCCTCGTCGTGCCAGGAAACTCTGTAACTATAGCTCGGTCCCTCTCAAGCAGGGCATTAAGCAATGAGGACTTACCCACATTGGGTTTCCCTACTATGGCAACATTAACACCTTCTCTTAAGAAACGGCCCTCTTCGTAGGTCTTTGAGAGTCTTTCAAGTTCATTGATAATCGAGGATAGCTCTGTGTTAATGGCATCTAAAGTCACAGGCTCTATATCCTCATCAGGAAAATCTATGTATGCCTCTATGTGTGCACAAAGGTTTGTTAGTCTGTCCCTGAGTTTTGTTATCTTTTCTGATAAACCTCCCTTGAGCTGTTCGAGGGCAAGCCTTTGTGAGGACTCTGTCTTTGACCTTATGAGGTCTGCAACTGCCTCTGCCTGTGTGAGGTCTATCCTTCCGTTCAGAAAGGCCCTTTTCGTGAATTCCCCCGGTTCTGAAAGCCTCGCTCCTTCTCTGAGGACAAGTTCAAGGGTCTTTCTCAGGGGAAGAAAACCGCCATGGCAGTTTATCTCAACGATGTCTTCTTTTGTGTAGGTATTCGGCGCCTTCATTACAGAGACGAGGACTTCGTCAATCATCTCGCCTGTCACAGGGTCTTTTATGAATCCATAGGTGATGGTGTGCGAGCTTGCTCTGTAGAGTCTCTTCCCCTTTGGAGAAAAAAAGATCCTATCAGCTATATTTATTGCATCCCTTCCGCTTATCCTTACTATCCCGATCCCACCCTCTCCGAGAGGAGTAGAGATAGCAGCAATCGTATCATCGAACATAATTTATTATAACGGAAAGGTGATCAAACGTTGCAAAATTTAATCTGCCAGGGGCTAAGTGTATGCTGGCACAGTGAAAAAACCTCTGGAAGGCTAAAAAAGTGGACTTTGCTCCTTTAGAACCTGTTGGCAATCTATGGTATCGCTCTTTATTTGACAGGTTCAAAGAAGTTTTTTTAGTATAACTAACTAAAAAGAACTTCTCTGTCGGAAGGTATCAAAAGGGATGGAATATCCTATATCATCATTAGATTCTTCAGATTCTATGAAACAAGTCAAAAGCCTTATTGAGGCTCATAAGTTTTATCTTTCTTCTATTAGTAGCGATAAATTTTTAATCTCTACAAAGGATAAAGTTTGCCGCCTTCCGTCAACTTTTATAGAAAAGTTACTGAAAGAGATAAAGAAACCAGATAAAAATAACAAGAAAAACCTTCTCACATTGGCTCAGGATAATAATAGATTATATAATGGTATACTTGATTACCTGCGTGATTTTGAAGAAGAAATACGAGAGGCTGATGCAACCATGCGTCTCGGTATTGCCTTTCCGTGCTTGGAAAGCGAAGATAGGAAATTTTACGTTGCTTCATATATCTATCCTTTAGAGTATGAATATCATGGAGAACCTTATTTATCTTTTGGAAAGCCCAGATTAGAGAACGAGCAATTAAGAAAGGAATTAAACAAAAGCTTTGAAAACATTGCAAAAACGAAGAACACTTCAAAGTTCGATACTGAGTTGGGATTAGATCTACTTTCATTCATTATACAAGTAGTTGAGTTAGGTATACCATTAGAGTTACCGCTACTTAATGTGGGCCTGACAGTATATGGAGGTATAAGTATTCTAAAAAAGCTTCATAAAAGATTTAGTCCAGTAGAAATTGAAGATGAAAATGAAACCTCAGAGGTTAAGGAGGATAAAGTTGCTATATTATTTGCTTACAGTGATGCAGATTATACGAAAAATTGTGCATATGATTATAAGGATATTTCTGAATGCATTAAAAATTTCCATGATAAGCTTTTAAAGTTATGGGAAAAGATACTCCCTGTTGACGAATTTGATGCTGAATTGAATTTTACAAAAAGACACTTTATTCCTTTAGAGCCTAATTTACAGATTACATCTTCACAGAGATTTAATTATGGTCGAATGGCTATTCAGGAAATAACTGCTATTCAAGGACCACCTGGCACTGGAAAGACTCAATTGATAGCTCAGTTCTGTCTTGATAATATCTTTGCAAGATACCTCAGTGAGTTCAAAAGTAACCCTGATTTATGCAATACAGTTCTCATAACAAGCACTAATAACAAGGCAGTAGATAATGTCATGGAAAAACTTGAAGAATTTGACAACAAATACAAAAGCAATTTACTAACAGGTCAATATTTAAAAGGATATTTAAGGCTTGGGAGCAGAGAAAATATAGCCTTAGCCATAGAAAAGCAGCTAAATTCATTATTAACGCCCATTGATAAGGATGAAATTAAAAAAAACATAGAGTGCTTAAATAATGAAATAAAAAAGCACCTGGTATTTGTAGAAGGCTACAAAGGAAAACAGGTCAGACTTGTAGAGTTAAAAAAAGCGATAAAGGGCATAGAAAACCAGATAAATGAATATGAGGCTCAAGGCCAGAATGAGTTAAATTCACTTAATATGCTATCTCAAGAGCTATTCACAGATTCCAGTAAGGCTTCAGAATTCAACAGAGATAATCTCATCAGCTTTGAGCAATTATTATCAAGATTGAATAAGTTTTATTCATGCCTGCCTTATTTGAGAGACCTTATAAAGAAGAAACTTTACCGATTCGCTGAAGACAAAGGTATCAAATTATCCGGGCTTAAGGATTTCCAGTATCTTTCCTGTAAAGACCTGTATAAAAGGAATGAAAGTCTAAGATTAGGCTTGAAAGAGTTTATCTCATACAAAGAAAAGATAGCACATTTAAAGGATGCATGCGATAAACTATCTCAGCAAAAAGATAGCCTTTTAAAGGAGAGCTTTAATATATCAGAAGAATTAGAAAAAGAAAAAAACTCCTTTGATGAAAAGGTAGTAGAGCTTTTCATGAGATTGAGAGAATATAGTTTTTGGAAGCTTAAGTCAGATGATAATTTTATGGCAAAGATATATAAAAATTTCAAATCTAATGAGAGTAAATGGAAAATTTACAGGGAAATCCTCAGGTTATCTCCTGTAATTGTTTCTACAAGTTTATCTGTCAGGAATAGTTTCCCCTGCGAAAAAGATATATTTGATACAGTTATAGTTGATGAGGCAGGGCAAACCTTTTTAACCTATTCAATTCCATTATTCCTGCGAGGCAGACATTTTGTAGCGATCGGTGATAGATTTCAATTAGGGCCTGTGCAGAGAGAATTTGATATTAAAGCACTTAACGAGAAGTTTTCAAATATTCCTGACCATCTTCACTATTGTAAATCTATTTTAGAAACTGCTGAAGAAATAGATACTACAGAGCCAGCCAGACGGAGATTACTGGAACATTTCAGATGCAACAGAAAAATAATAGATTTCTGCAATACCTTGATCAATTATGATTTAGTCATAACAACATCCGACAGATTACTTTATGAACCTAAGAAAACTCCTCCCGATTTTTTAGCTAACATCTTCACAACTCCACTTATTTTTATTAATGTGGTGGGTGAAAGGAAAAAAGTCTGCAGGAGTAATCAAAATAAGAGTGAAATGGAGATGACCATTAAGTTCTTAGGGGTATTAAAAGAATATGTAGACCTAAAGGATATGGCTGTACTAACTCCCTATCGTGGTCAAGCAGAATTGATAAATAAGGCACTTAAAAAAATAAAAGTTACAGAAGTTTTAGTAGGGACAGTCCATAAATTACAAGGTGATGAAAGGGATATTGTAATCATGAATGCAGTCTTAACATCTCCTGACGAAATAATGCGAAGCCTCCTATGGAGTAAAAAAGAACTTGTAAATGTAGCTGTCTCAAGAGCAAAAAAACATCTTATACTCATAGGAAATGAAAAAGGTATCAAAGATATAGAGAATAAAGAGGTTCCTTTATATCTCCTTTATGAGCATATTAAGGACAATGGTATAGTTATAAATGGAGAAGAATTGTTGAATAAACTATCATTGAGTAAGCCTGCTTTAAAATAGTTTCTTTTAATATTCAGCAATTATCTTCCCTTCTCTTCAGCCTTTTCTATGCCTTTCAGGGCAATGTAGCCCCATATCCAGCAGCTTCCGTTTCTTGAAAAGTAAATCTCTTTGCCTGTAAGTTTGAGGTCCCTTGATAGGGTCTTAAGGATAGTGGCACCAGCTATGAGATTGTCCACTGTAAAGACATCCCTGACTGACTGTATCTGTTTTTCTGCCTTTTTCTTGAGCTCCTCATCTTTTATCTTTGTTAGGTCTACATTAAAGATAGCCTCTTTCTTCTTTATTACCTGCTGGTAAAATCTATCTATGTCCTCTGTCTTTAATCTTACAAAAGAATCCTGCCTTTCTGGATAAAGGAGGGTTGCCATTGCCCAGACAATACCACCTACCATAAAAACAGGTTTGCGGTTAATAAGAGAGGGTTTCCTTGAAGACTCCTGCCTGAGCCTTGGAGAGACCTCTTTCTGTGCTACCTGTAAAAGGTGAGATACATAGGCCTTATCTGAGGGGTTCTCCTTTTTGACCTTTTCTGTAAAAGAGACTGTGCCATATGGTATCTCTACAGAGACCGTCCTTGAGGACTCTTCAAGATAGCCTATCTTTGTATTGCCACTTCCTATGTCCAGAAGAAGGGCTACTTCCCTGTATTTCTGAGGGATTGAGCCTATGATGTTATAAAAGACCTCTCCATCTTTTTCCACAAAATCCATATCATGTCCTGTAAGTTCCTTTATCTTCCGGGCAAGTTCATCCCTGTTTTTTACTTTATAAAGGGCGCTACTTCCCACGATAAAGATCTCTTCCTTTCTTACTCCTTCCTTAAGTGCCGCATCATATAACAGCTTTGCTGCCTCTGCTGTCTCATCTATGGCAGTTCTATCAAAGAGACCTGTCCCTGCCACACCTGAGATTATAGTGGTGTTTATGGTGCGTCTGAGCCTTTCACTGACATTGTAAAACCCCTCTTCATCCGCTGATGTAAGCTCTAAGACCATTGCCTTTGCACCCTTTGAGCCTATCTCTATGCCAGCATAAAGACCGTCTTACTTCTTAACATCAAGCTTCTTAAGAGAAAGCATCGCATCATCTGCATTAGCCTTTGCACCTATGGAATTAAAAAGCTCATAGGCCCTTGTAAGATACTGCCTTGCACGCTGGATATCTCCCTTATCCCTGTAAAGCCCGCCGAGATATGTGTAAGCAGTAGCCTCCCAGTATTTGTCTCCTATCTTCAGGATCCTTTTTAATCCCTCCTGAAGATACTCCTCTGCCCTTGAAAAATCCTTTGTCTCTCTATAGATATTACCGAGATTAAGCATGCGTATAGCTGCGCCATGATAATCACCAACACGAATACCAGTTTCTATGGCATCCTTAAGATACTTGATCGCCTTTTCATAGTCTCCTTTTGTGCTATGAATAAGGGCTATGTTATTTAAGGTTGATGCCTTTTCCTTTTCATCGGTCTGGATCTTTAAAGACTCCTCATAATATTGCAGTGCCTTATCAAGCTCGCCTTTCTTCCAATATATTCCTCCAATATTACTCAGTGCAGCTGCCTCACCTTTTTTATTGCCAAGTTCACGGCTTAAAGAAAGCTCTTTACTAAAATAAAAAAAGGCATTGTCAAGGTCTCCTTTTTTGCTATAAATTAGACTGAGTCTATTATAGATAACTCTAAGATCATCCTTTGAAGTGGCAAGTCTTTCAGCCTGTTTTATGTAATCAAGGGAACGGTTAAATTCACCTATTCTGACGTAGCTATCTCCAAGACAAAAATAGGCAGCCGCATTTTTTGGATAGAGCCTTACAGCCATTTTTCCAGCCGCAATAGCCCTTTGATAATCCCCGGCATCACGGTAATTAAAACAGTTATCAACCTCAGGCTGGGCAAGGCCGTCACTAACTGTGCATAATAAAAAAGACAACACAATAAAAGATATAAACCTCTTCATACCCTGTTCCTCCTTTAAATAGTCTTTGTCTCAGGCATTAAAACGCCTCCATTTTTAAAGGACTTACCGCTTTTAGGGTTTTCAAACATGGGTGATATTTTATATCATTCAGAAATTTAATTAAAGAGGGGACAGGAGATGTAAAGGCTTTTCTGCTTGAGTGCAAGCAGTAGCAAGAACAAAAGGGTCAAGTCTTGAATCTTTATGTTATCTTATCCACTTCACTTCCACGTCGTAAGTGTCATTGCCACTTCGTAAGTGGAAGTAAACTCAAAGACCTTGCAAAACAGAATAAAAGGGCAACTGTCCCTATTTTATTTAAAAAGACTGTTTGAAAAGGCCTATTGGCCTTTTCAGTTTGCCTTTCTTCACTTAAACAATCTTTCTCAAACCCTGAACCTCTCCACCATCCTCTGCAGTTCTGAGGCCAATCTTGCTAAGTCCTGGGAGGCGCTCTTTATCTGTTCAGTTGCTGCGGCTGAGTTCTTCGTGATCTGTGAGATATTTTCCATGCTCTGCGAGACCTGTTCAGAGGCTGCTGATTGCTCCTC
>JBKBUA010000029.1:8706-18016 GCA_046290845.1 Thermodesulfovibrionales bacterium | reverse complement strand
AGAGATAATAAAAAACCACTCTGATAGAATCCCTGACATAATGGTAGATCGCAATAAGATAGAGCAGGTATTTCTCAACATAATCCTTAATGCTATTCAGGCCATGAATGGTCCTGGTAAACTGATAATAAAAACCTCTCTAAATAACGGGCATTGCATAATCTCTTTCAGGGATACAGGTCCTGGGATACCGCATGATGTCATGCCATACATCTTTGACCCATTTTTTACAACAAAACCTGTTGGAGAAGGCACCGGTCTTGGTTTATCGGTAAGTAAATCAATAGTCGAACAGCACGGAGGAAGGATCACTGTTGAGTCAACGGAAGGGATGACGGAATTTAAGATAGAACTACCGGTGCCCCGCCCATGGCGGGGTGAGCCTGTCGAACCGGTGGCGAATGGGAGTAATAAAGGATGAAACCAAAGGTATTAATCATTGAGGATGAGCCCACGATGAGGATTGGGATGTCACACCTCCTCTCCTCATCAGGTTATCATGTTAAATCATGTAAAGATGGGGAAGAGGGTATTGCTGCAATCGAAAGAGAGGCCTTTGACCTTGTAATAACCGATATGCGGTTACCAGGCTTTGATGGCCTATCCGTATTAAAGAGGGTCAAGGCCCTTTCACCATCTACAGGTGTAATTATAATTACAGCCTATGCCGAGGTAAAGACAGCGGTTCAGGCAATTAAGGAGGGTGCTTTTGATTATGTATCGAAGCCCTTTTCCAATGATGAGTTGCTTATACTAATTGAAAGATTCTTAAGATTCAGGAATCTCGAGACAGAACTTCACAGGTTGAAGGAGACCGTTACAAAAAAAATTAGCTTCGAGAAGCTCATAGGCGTAAGTCCATCTATGAAGGTCATCTTCGATAAAATAGAGGCTATTGCCGATGCTGATGTGCCTGTCTTGATTCAGGGAGAAAGCGGCACAGGGAAGGAGCTTGTGGCAAACGCTATACATAATCTAAGCTCGAGACGGGCGAAGGAATATGTGAAGATAAATTGTGCAGCCATTCCCGAGAATCTCTTCGAGTCAGAGATATTCGGTCATGAGAAAGGGGCCTTCACAGGGGCCTCTGATATGAGAAAAGGGAAATTTGAGATGGCAAACGGTGGCACTATCTTCTTTGATGAGATTGGAGATATGCCACTCGGATTGCAGGCCAAGCTCCTGAGGGTAATTGAAGAGAACATCCTTTATCGCCTTGGCGGTAACGAACCTATAAAGGTAAATGTGAGAGGTATTTATGCAACGAGTAAAAATATAAAGGACCTCATTAAGAAAGGATTGTTTAGAGACGATCTCTTTTACAGGATAAATGTCATGCCTATTATAATCCCTCCTCTCAGGGATAGAAAAGAAGATATCCCTTATTTGATAGATCATTTCCTGGAACTTTTTGGCAATAAGTATACAAAGCCTGGTACAAAGGTAACGCCAGCAGCTTACGAAAGCCTTATGTCTTACGATTATCCTGGCAATGTAAGAGAATTAAAGCACGCCCTCGAGAGGGCGGTTTTACTTTCAAGGAATGGTCTCATAGACTTAAATGACCTGCCCGAAGAGATATCGGGCATTGAAAGGGAAAAACCAAAGGTCTCTCTGAACATTCCTCTCTATGACAGTGTGACAACTCTCGAGAGAGAGATGATCATTAATGCCCTGAAGGAGTCAGGGGGTAAAAAGATAGAGGCCGCGAGGAAATTGGGCATTAGCAGGAAGGTGCTGTGGAAAAAGATGAAGGAATATAAGATAGACTTTGTTCCCTAAAGGGAACACTTTGGAACAATTTTGTTTCCTTAAAGGCATATTCCTCATATCCCCTTCAAGAAAAATCTTAAAAATTAAAGAATTTTAAGATTTTATACTCAGGCATTTAATTTGCTTCAATTTACTGCTAACCATCCTGTTAAAAATAAAGAAAGGAGGTGAGCTTACAAGGATCCAAGATACAAGATTCAAGGTAAATGGTGATGGATGATCCATTATAGCTCGTGATTGGTGATGAGTTATCAGGGTGGCACAGGTCATGCCTCAGACGAGATAAATTGAAAAAAGGCTGTAAGCCTGTCCCACCACAGTAAAGAGCGTGGATACTCAGCATCAACAGGGATTTGAGAGTTCTATCCTTTAAGATTTGAGGAGGTAATATGGAGGAGAGAAAAGTAGGTATAAGTGAGGACTGGCTTGCCTTCTGGCTTGCCATGTTTATCTTTGCCCTTTCTTTGCTTTCTTTTGCAGGGGTAAACGTCTTTGGCTGGGCCATATCTACGAAGGTGTGGACAGACCTTTCAAAGGCAATGACCCCTGTATCAGCTAAACTTCAACCTCTGAAGGGCGAGATAACAAAGATCGAGGACAACAAGGTCACGATTAAGAAGGCCGATGGCAAAGAAGAGACTATTACTGTAAAGGATGCATCGGCCTTAAAGGTTGGTGACACCTATGAGAGAAAGGGCCTGTCAGGCTTTACATCCATTGTGCTGACCTATATATTTCTGCTCGTCCTAATGAGTATAGGAGCTGCCCTGCTTAAGGCAAATGTTGGTAAATTCGCTGTGGGGTTCACCATCATTTTCTGGTTGAGTTATGCCTGCTGGGTTATAGGTCATTATGCCTATATAGCAGCAACGGATGCAAAAAAGGCTGGCGTTCCCTGGTCATTGAAACTAACAGGTGAGGCGGGCTTCATAGTTGCCCTTCTCGTAGGTCTCTTTATAGGAAACTTTACACCAGGTTTTGCAAACTTTCTTAAAGAGGCTGTGAGGCCAGAACTTTATATCAAGACAGGTATAGCGCTCATGGGTGCCCTCCTTGGCCTCAAATCCGCCCAGGCCTTTGGGCTTGCTTCAGCGGTTCTTTTCAGAGGTCTCTGTGCCATAATAGAGGCATACCTCATATACTGGGCCCTCGTCTATATAATTGCAAGGAAGTACTTCAAGTTTAGTAAAGAATGGGCAGCCCCCCTCGCATCAGGTATATCCATATGCGGTGTCTCTGCAGCAATAGCAACAGGTGGTGCGATTAAGGCCCGCCCCGTAGTACCCATCATGGTCTCCTCCCTGGTTGTTATCTTTGCTGTTATGGAGCTCATAATCCTGCCCTTTTTTGCCCAGGCCTTCCTCTGGAAAGAGCCGATGGTCGCAGGTGCCTGGATGGGCCTCGCTGTAAAAACTGATGGTGCAGCCTTTGCAAGTGGTGCTGTTGTGGATGCCCTCATAAGGGCAAAGGCAGAAACAGCAGCAGGCATTAAGTATGAGCCTGGCTGGATGCTGATGGCAGCCTCAACAACAAAGCTCTTTATCGATATCTTTATCAGTATCTGGGCCTTCATACTTGCCATCATCTGGTGTGCAAAGATAGAGTGTAAACCAGGAGAAAAGGTTCAGGCAGGAGAGATATGGAAGAGATTCCCGAAGTTCGTACTTGGTTATGCCATTACCTTTATAGTCCTTCTATTAATATCAGTTTCACCAACAGCCAGCATCACTCCTGTCGATAAAGATATAAAGGCAATAAAGAAGGAGATCACAGCAACAGAGAAACAACTGGCCACTGTAACAGACCCTGCCCAGCAAGCTGCACTGAATGAGAAGATAAAGGCAAATAAGGAGAAGATAAAGGGTCTCGAGGAACAGATAAAGGAGCCAAAGAAGACAATGGCGGCTGCTAAAGAGGCTACGGATGGAACAAATGCCCTGAGGGTCATGTTCTTCCTGCTAACATTCTTTACAATCGGGGTGGTTTCGAACTTCAAGCAACTCTGGGAAGAAGGTATCGGGAAATTGGCCGTGGTTTATTTGCTCTGCCTCTTCGGATTCATACTCTGGATAGGGTTGTTGATATCCTGGATATTCTTCCATGGAGTGAAGCCACCGATAATAAGTGGTTAGTGATAAATATTTGCAGTTTTTAAAGGAGGTGACATAATGCCTGAGGAGCCAAGACTGGCTGAGGAACTAAAAAAGATGGAGTTTGAGCCACTCCTTCCAGTTGAGAAGAAGCTTGTGGGATGGAGTATAGCACTGGGTATAATCCTGCTCGGTATCCTCGTCTGGATAAGCTATACCTTCTTTCCTTCAACACATTAATCCTCTTCTAACCCCTCAAGGAGGCCATGTCCTCATGGCCTCCTTCTTTTTATTGCCTTACTGCCACCATTTAGGTTATCCTTTAGTGAACCCAATTATCTTAAATGCATTTTCGGCTGACCGATTGGATATGGCAATAATGGATGAAGAGGAAATTGAAAGGGCTGAGCTATATAAGCTCTTTGCAACCCTATTTTCTCGAGAGCCTTCTGACGAGATAATCTATCAATTCAGGGATATGTTTCAGATGAGATTTACAGAGCCACCGCAGGTGATAAGGATGGAATTTTTGAGCCTTTTTTCAGATCATCAACTCTCTCCCCATGAGTCACTCTATAATTATCCTCCCCATGAATTGCCGAGACTCTGGGGAAAGGCTACAGAAGAGGTTGAGGCCTTTTATAATTCCGTAGGTTTAACCATCGATGAGGAGATCAGCCTCATACCTGACCATATATCGGCAGAGCTTTTCTTCATGAGTTATCTCGTAGAAAATAAATTACTCAAAGAGCAGAAGTTATTCATGGAGAAACACCTGTTACAATGGGTTCCCGCGTACTGCGAGGAACTCGAAAAACATGCATCAACAACATTCTTCAGGGAAGTAGCAATACTCCTGAAGGAATTCATCATCACTGATTATGAGGAAAATCTAAAAGATTATGCCTGAAGATAAGGAAAAACCATTATTCAGACAGTTATTGGAGGCAAGCACAATAGGAATTCATCTTGTGCTTACAACCTTTGTAGGCTTTGCCATCGGTTATTTCCTTGACAAACTTTTCGGCACCTCACCATGGTTAACAGCTATATTTCTTATCATAGGTATAATTGCAGGCTTCAGGGAACTATTAAGAATAGCGAGGAAACAGGATGGATCTAATAAAAAGGGTAATTAGGAAATCTGTACCATTGTTACTCATCCTCTGTGGCGTCTCATTGATAGTAAACTGGGACAGGGTAAGTTTTGCAAAACTCTTTGGAAACACGAGATACATTCCCCATAGCATCATAATAGGTGGTTTACTGGGGCTCGCAAACCTGAGAGGACTCGTATGGGGGATAGAGACACTTCTCGGCACGCAGAGGGCAAATACAAGGCTCGTCTATCTGAGCCTTATAAGACTTGGAATACTCTTTGCGATAATTATCACCCTCGCTGCGATGAAATTGATAAATCTGATCGGCCTCGTCACAGGCCTCACAATTGTGTTTTTAGTGATGATCTTTGAGGGATTGAAGATCGCAAAGAGGTAGTAGTCAGGTGTTCAAAAACAGTGCATCACTTAAACATTCTCTACCATCTCCCAGACACCACAGGGGCAGACGCCAGCACAGAAACCACAGCCTATACACTTATCGTCATCAACTATGTATTCATAGGAACCATCTTCATGCTCAATCCTGCTTATAGCACCCCAGTAACAGGTTGCCTCGCACATGTGGCAGTCCCTACAGGTTGCGCAGGACATGCACCTTTCAGCCTCTTTTTCAATTGGTAGGTCACCTTTACAGACATCATAGTATTCTGTCTTTATCCTCTCGTAGGGAATAACCTGTTTTATCTCTGGCCATCTCGGGGCATGGCTTATGAGGTAGTGCGCATATTCTGCCACGAGTCTTCCATGACCTATTGCATTCGTGACGAGACCAAGACCTGTAACATCACCGATTGCAAAAACCTTAACATCAGTGGTCTGGTAATTCTCGTTCACCTTAATCCATCCCTTCTCGGAGTGAATGGTCGGAGGAAGAAAGTCGAGATTGGGCACATCACCTATTGAGATCACAACATAATCTGCATCAATAAAAGAACCATCTTTAAAATAAAGCCTTCCTTCATCCTTTTCATATCTATCTGTAAACTTAGGCCAGAGAATCTTAGCACCCTTAGATACGGCTATCTCCATCTCCTTTCCAAAGGCAGCAGGCTTCTGAATATCTATTGCTGTCACAGACTCGGCACCATAATTAAAGGCCTCTGAACATACATCCATGCCAACATTTCCAGCACCGATAACAGCAACCTTTTTACCCTTGAGGTCAGGGTATCTGCCCATGTTTATATCCTTTAAGAACTCATAGGCTGTTACAGCATACTCTGAACCAGGGAATGTAACCCTCCTCGGCTCATGGGCACCAACAGCTATTATAACAACTTCATGATCTCTGTATATCTCATCGAAAAGTTCCCTGGTAACTCTGGTATTTAGATGGATATTCACACCTGTTTCCTTGAACCTCTCTATCTCCTTCTCGAGTATCTCATGGGAGAGTCTCTCCCTCGGGATGCACTGCTCTATCTTACCCCCAAGTCTATCCGCGGCCTCATACAGATCTACGCTATGACCCTTCAGGCTCAGTTGCCAGGCAGCACTCATTCCGGCCGGACCGCCGCCTATGACAGCGATCCTGTGGCCTGTTGGCTCAGCCCTTTTCGGCGCTGGCAGGTCGAGGGCAAGCCTTCCCATTTCGTCTATCTTAAGAGGTCTATCAAGCCTTGCCCTGGTGCAACTCTGCATACAAAGATTAGGACAAATTTCACCGCACACAGTTGCTGGCAAAGGACTGTATTGTAAAACGAGTTCCAGTGCCTCTTGCAACCTCCCTTGTCTTATAAGGGATGCCCTTTTATGGGATGGTATGTAGGTGGGACAGGCATAGGCACAGGGAGGTGCATATTTCTCGTTCGCCCATACTGGCTTGTTTCTCCTATCCTTACCAGTAGTTATATAGGGAAGTAAGGTTAATTCATGATTGAGATATTCCGCAAATATCCCACCCTGGCCAACCTCTTTTTCCCATTGATTCTTTTTAAATTCAGAAACAGGTATCTTGAACCATCTCCGCGCCCTCTTCTCCTGGGGCGTATAGGCAACGAACTTCTTCCATTCTTCAGGTGATGCGGTGAGCTCGTCGTAATGGGAGACCCTATCTATAGCCTCGAGGAAAGGTCTCATGTTCGTGGTAAGCCACTGCCAGTCCTGTTCAGTTAGATCGAGGAGTTTTACATCTTTTTCGCTATAACCCTGAATGGGACCGCGGAAATATATAATCCCTCCAACCATCCCCACACAGGGTCTGTAGCCGATAATGTTTTTTGGATTTCTCGGATTAACGCCACAGATAACCGCTATCCCACCTGCCTTGAATTCTGCAAAGGAATCACCTACATCCCTGAAATACCATGATTGGGGAGGGTCAAACCTCGGGTTGTGCTTTGTCATTGTATCACATCTCGCCCCACCACTTCCCTGGACATAGAGAATCCCCTGTGCAGCAGCATTCCAGGCACCATTGGTAGCATCACCGAGCACCGTTATCTTCGCTCCACAGTTAAGCCAGCCCACATCGTCAGAGACGCTGTTTTTCACGATGATCTCGGTACCAAACATGCCCATACTCCCAAGCCTCTGTCCAACCGGACCCTCGACAATTATCCTAACAGCCTCTCCCCTTGGCCAAATACGGCCTCCTATACCATGTTGACCATCAGCATAGATGTGGAGCTCCCTCGCCCCTAACTTAACAGCCTCCTGTATATGTTCCTCCAATATCCTCGACGGTACTCTCTGGCCATTGATATTGCCATAGATATTGGCTACCCGAGGATCAACAGTAGAAAACTCGATTACCTTTTGAGGTACCACTTTATCCAGGGAGATGATAGATTTCTTTTTTTCTGTCTTCTGCTTTCTTGTCTTCTTGTTAACAGGCATAACTTATCTCCAACCTCTCTGCTATGGCCTTATCATCAACGCTCAGACCATCAGACATGCCGATGGGAAGTTCTGTGCTTCTGCCCATCGGTGCGAATATCTTTTTCAGTTCCACATCTGCTGCCTTAAAAACCTCAACGACCCTCTCTGCAACCTTCTCAGGGTCGAGCCTTCTGTATAGCTTTGGATCCTGTGTTGTTATTCCTCTCGGACATTTCCCTGTATTGCAGAGGTTGCACCTGTTATATTCGTCACCAAAACAGTCAGCAGCAGCTTGCATAATGTACTTACCAATCGAAACTGCCGAAGCACCGAGCATTATAAGGGCTGCTGCATTTGCGGCAAGATTCCCCTTCTTTGCGATACCACCTGCTGCAATTAAGGGAAGCTCGTTCTGCCTTCCCTGCCTCACAAGATCGAGATAACACTCCCTTATATTCGAGGCTATGGGATGTCCCATCTTATCGAGGGAGACATTATATGCAGCACCTGTACCGCCATCCTCTCCATCAATACTGAGTGCCGAGGCATAGGGATTACGAGCCAGGTTATTCAAAACAGCTCTGGCAGTCCTCGTGCCTGATATCTTCGGATAAACAGGTATCCTGAAGCCAAAGGCCATTGACATAGATTGAATCATCTTCATTACAGCCTCTTCAATCGAGTACTTGGTCTGGTGAGTGGGTGGTGATGGTAAGTCAACAAACTGGGGAACACCTCTTATCTCAGCAATAAGCTTCAGCACCTTCTGGGCCATCAAAAGCCCACCGTCTCCTGGCTTTGCACCCTGACCATACTTGATCTCGATAGCTGCAGGGTCTTCAGTCATATGGGGTAAGGAGTGAATTATGCTATCCCAGCCAAAATAGCCTGACGCGATCTGTAACACAAAGTACTTTATATATCTCGATTTAAGTAGGCGAGGAGGAACCCCTCCTTCCCCCGAACACATAAGGACGGGGAGGCCTTCTACCTCATTTAGGTAGGCAACGCCCATGGCAAGACCTTCCCACATGGTTGGTGAAAGGGCTCCCACAGACATGCTACCGATCATAATGGGGAATATCTCCCTTACAGGTGGTATGAACTTCCCACTTTCCCTGTCTACCACGAGTTTGCCATCAACAACCTTAAGAGGCAATTCCTCAGGCGGCAGTATCCTTCCTATATAGGACCTGATCCTGAATTCATGCCTGCCAGCATCGAGGGCAGGGTCTGTAAGCATAGAGATCCTTGTAAATTTCAGCCTATCGAGAGTTGATATAGAAGGATCGTTTCTCCTTCCACCCCTCTTATAGGCATCCCCTCCTCTATTCTTATAGTGAAGGAATTTGTTCTGAGGGTTGAATTCTGGCTCTATTGCTTCATTGGGACAGACAAGTGTACATGTTCCACATCCTGTGCAATATCTCTCTATATCGGTAACCTGTTCAACGACCTGGATTACCCTTCTTACAGGGATTGGTGTTGGGACAGGTCCTTCTGATT
>JBKBUA010000029.1:6548-8607 GCA_046290845.1 Thermodesulfovibrionales bacterium | reverse complement strand
TCTCTATATCGGTAACCTGTTCAACGACCTGGATTACCCTTCTTACAGGGATTGGTGTTGGGACAGGTCCTTCTGATAGTACGAACCTCTGGACCTTAACAGTAGGCTCTATTGCCTTTACAGGGCAGACCGCAGTACACCTGCCACACCGTTTACACCGGTCATCTCTCCAGCGAATTATATAGGGAAACTCCTTTAAAGAGAGTTGATGGTTATGATCGAGTATCTTTATGCTGGACATAGTGCCTCCTCCGGAAGTTCGTAACCACCACTCAGTTGATTCCAGACCTTAACCTCCTTTGCCTCGGGTGAGACAATGACCATGTCATACTTCATGGGGAATATATCCTCACTCCTGTCCCTTTCAGGGACGGCTTTATCAAGCCCGCACTCCTCTGACATAAGACCATATTTCCCCTTAACACCTCCAACAACACCGGGACGGAGTTTCTTCGAATCCTGAACCATGAAACAAGTGCCATCAGGAGTAAACCCTATAACCATATTTGGCCCATCAATACAAAGGGGCCTTAGAGACTGCTTGATCAATCTCAATGCCTCTCTGTCATCCCTTAGGTCTATCTCAGAGGTCTTTAAGGGAGTTATAACATCTTTATAATATGTGAGAGGAAAGCCCAACTGCCTCATCGTATAATGGAGTATATGTGTGAAGGTCTCGCTATCACTGTTATATCCAAAATATCCTGGGAATCCCCGGGATGTGAGGAACTCCCTTATTGGCACAAAGGCTGTGTTTTCTCCATTCGTCATTGAGCAATACCCCTGAATAAAGAAGGGATGGCAGGCATAGAGATAGATCTGGTAATTCGTATTCTGTCTGCCCTGAGCAAAGACGATCTTTGCCTTGAGTTCATCCCTGTCTAACCCAAAGAACTCTGCCACTTGGAGAGGATCACCAACCTCTTTCAATGTTATGACATCAGGATAAAAGGAGAAGGCAAAGATAGACTCATCCTGCTCACCCATCTTCCTCAAGGCAATGCGTGTATTCATTAAGAGTTCTTCCTTCTCACTCATTGTCTTATCTTTAAAGGAATTGGGATATTCATAAACCCTGGCAAAGTAATATTCCCTTTGAATCATCCCTTTAACAGGCCTTATCTTTGGCGTCCAAACATATTTGAGCTTAAACCCACTTTGATCCATGAACTCATCGAGAAGCGCTATCCCCTTCTTGGAACATATGCCAGAAAGGATCGGGAGTCCCGTTAGTTCCTCAAAATCACCACCGAGGTTTTTAAGGGTCAGACCAAGACCAGAACCGTCATGCCCTTCCTTCATCGTCTCGAGGGCAATGACATTTTCAAGGGGCGAAAAATATCTATCCGATGTTATCGCTGCAAGCCTACACATAATCTTCACCTCAAATTCGGAGACGGCAACCGTTTTCCTTTTAATATAGAATAAATAAAGAGAAAAAAGCAATAAATCACAGATTTACCAGGCTTTAGCCCTAAGCCTATCTTCAGCCTGTAGTTGCCTAAAGTTTTCAGTCTGTATTAGAATTATCATGGTTACGATCTTACCATATCAAGGGAAAATGGTTCGTGAAATTAAGTTTGGAAAAGATAACCGAAACCGTTCTGTCAGGGTCAAGGATTGAACCCGAAGCAGGTCTTTTTTTATTCAAAGCTAATGAGGTTTTCACCCTGGGCAGAATCGCCTCCATAGCCTCAGAAAGAAAGAACGGAAGGTACGTATATTATGTAAGAAACAGACATATAAATCCAACGAATATATGTGTTAATAGATGTAAATTCTGCGCCTTCAGTCGTTCTAAGGGAGAAAAAGGTGCTTTTGAATTGACTATTGATGAGATTCTTAAAAAGTTGAGCGAGGGCGGTTACAGAGAGGTTCATATTGTGGGAGGATTACATCCTGAGTGGAGCTTTGATCATTATGTAAGGATTGTATCAAAGATAAATGAGACCTTCCCTGATATTCATATAAAGGCCTTCACAGCTGTTGAGATAGACCACTTCTCAAAGATAAGCGGCCTGACAATCGAAGATGTCCTGAAGAAACTTAAGGACAGCGG
>JBKBUA010000029.1:4397-6448 GCA_046290845.1 Thermodesulfovibrionales bacterium | reverse complement strand
GCTGTTGAGATAGACCACTTCTCAAAGATAAGCGGCCTGACAATCGAAGATGTCCTGAAGAAACTTAAGGACAGCGGTCTCGATGCAATGCCTGGCGGAGGCGCCGAGATATTTGCTGAGAGGGTAAGAAACAGGCTTTGCCCTGAGAAGATAAGCGGAATTAGGTGGCTTGAGATACACAGGAAGGCACATCGGCTTGGCATAAGGACAAATGCAACAATGCTTTACGGTCATATCGAGAATTACGAAGATAGGGTTGATCATCTTGTAAGATTAAGGGAACTTCAGGATGAGACAGGAGGATTCCTGGCCTTCATCCCCCTTTCGTATCATCCTCTAAACACAGAGACTGGAGGATTCTATTCCTCGGGAATTGAAGACCTGAAGACAATTGCTGTAAGCAGGCTTATACTTGATAACTTTGATCACATAAAGGCTTACTGGATAATGCTTGGAGAAAAGATAGCACAACTATCCCTGCTCTTTGGGGCAGATGATATTGACGGAACTGTCATAGAGGAAAAGATAACCCATTCAGCAGGGGGGATGACAGAAGAAGGTCTCACTGTTGAGGAGATAAGAGAAATAATAACAAAGGCCGGCAGGATACCTGTTGAAAGGGATGCATTTTACAGACAAATTTAACCCAGAAAATGCATTTAAGATAATGTCCCGCCAAGCGGCGGGATTGCGATAAAATTTATTTTTCGATACCTTAGTGTACCGTGAACTGATTGTGTTATGTATATTTTTATTCATTCACCAATTCAAGATAATTTAATAAAATCATCGAGTTAAATAAATTTTTGAGCAATATCTGCATTATTTGGGTTAATGCTTTGGGCTACAGGCTATAGGAGAGCATATGCAGAGAGACAAACTGGTTCATGACCTTATAGTTGATTATGTTATCGAGGGGTTAAGGAGAGATTATAAAGAGATAAAGAGGAATCCTGACGGTAATCCTGACCTCATCCTTTCCAATCATGGAATCATTATGGCTTACCTCGAGGTAGAAACAGAGGAAAGTATAGATTCAGAGAAGGCAAAGATATGGAAGAAGATATCAGAAAAGGGAAAACTTATATTAATGATACCAAAGAGTGCCAGGGTGAAGGTAACAGATCTTCTCTGGCAACAGGGCATCACAGGAAGCGTCAGCATAGGAACCTATGAGGTGACAATTAATATGCCCTGATAATCCGAGAAAGGGTCAGGCCTTGTCACCCTCCTTATTACCAGCAATCAATTCCAATCTCACCTTTGATATCCTCTGCCCTACCATCTCGGAAATGATAATCTTTTTATCTTCCTGCTCAATCACATCGCCTGTCCTCGGTATCTTTTGCAAGACCGTCAGTAGAAAGCCTCCGAGGGTCTCATATTCAGGGGATTCGGGTATCTCTATGCCATAGTCCTCTCTCAGGTCCTTTATGCTTATTGAGGCGTCAATGATATAGGTACTTTCATTAAGTTGAATAACAGGGCTTTCTATATCATATTCATCCCTGATCTCACCAACTATCTCTTCCAGAAGGTCCTCGAGGGTTACGAGGCCCGAGACACCTCCATACTCATCTATAACCAGGGCCATATGAACCCTCCTCTTCTGCATCTCTTTGAGGAGATTACTTATCTTCATTGTCTCAGGGATGAAAAACGGGGGCTTTATCAGTCTCCTGACATCTACCTCACCTGCCGCAACTGCATTCAGGAAGTCCTTTGCGTAAAGTATCCCTCTTATATCATTCATGTCCTTTCCTATAACAGGGTATCTCGAGAATTGCTCCTCAGCAATAATGGACTTTATCTCATCAACAGACATTCCGAGATTTATGGTCACCATCTGGGTAGATGGCACCATGACCTCCTTTGCCGACATGTCAGTAAACTCAAAGACACTGTGAATGAGTTCCTGCTCCGTTGGCTCAAAGACGCCCTGCTCACCTCCCTCTCTTATCAACATCCTGACCTCCTCCTCTGTGATATAAGCCCTTTCAGTAAAGGGTTTTCGACCGAGGGGTCTCAGAATAAGACTGGTGCTGAAGGTG
>JBKBUA010000029.1:0-4301 GCA_046290845.1 Thermodesulfovibrionales bacterium | reverse complement strand
ACAATTCCTATGGATATTGCCTCAGAAGAGGCTGAGATGAAACCTATCGGGATCTTCTCTATAGCAGGCTTAATCACCTGAATTGCAATCGTAGCTCCACCTATTGCCGAGGCAAGGACACCCACAAAGGTTATCGCTATCTGAATCGTGGCAAGAAACCTATCAGGATTTTCTTTGAAGGACAGAAGTATCTTAGCCCTTTCCTGACCTTCCTCTGCCAGCTGTTTTAATCTGCTCTTCCTTGTGGCAACAACCGCTATCTCAGCAGCAGCAAAAAGTCCATTCAGGAGGATGAGGAGGGCTATGAAAAGAAAAATAAGCCAGTAACTACTGTCTGTGTCCATTCTTCAGGATACAAGCTCCATGACACGCTTTAGGGATTCACCGTCAGGATCTTTCTGACCACCTCTGGATAAGTTGCAATAAACCTCAACTCGTCATCAGTCAAGGGCTTCTGTGTATGTAGATTTGCATATTGAACAAGCTCAAGTATCCTCCTCGCCTCTGTGTCGTCATGAAAATGAATACCCAGTTTATCGTAGACATGCCTAAACCCTTTTATCCCGCCATACTCTCCTGTGGTTATTATCCTTCCAGTCTCTGTAAGTTCAGGTTCTCCTCTGCCAACATCCTCAGGGTCATAGAGTTCATAACTTCTCCTGTCCTTCAGGGCACCGTCTGCATGAATCCCTGATTCATGGGCAAAGGCATTTGCTCCAACACCTGGCTGATTTATAGGGATGGGGATATTAAAGGCATAAGAGGCATATTTTGCTATTTTCCAGGACTTCTTCAGATCTACATGCTCATCGAGGGGAAGCTTATCCTTCAGACCATGGGAAAACTTAAGAGCAAGAATTGTTGAAACGAGGTCACAGTTTCCTGCCCTCTCACCATAACCATTTATTGTTGTGTTTATATAGGCATCAACTCCGCTCTCTATTGCACCCTGTGCACCTGCTACCGAAACAGCCTCTGCCATTCCAAGGTCGTTATGACAGTGCATCTCAATTGGAAATCTCGTTGCAAGGGCAAGGGCCTTTATCCTCTCATAAATAGTTATGGGGTCATCGGCACCTAAGGTATCACAATATCTGAATCTATCAGCACCTGCTTCCTTTCCGGCAATGACAAATTCAATGAGTTTATCCAACTCTGTTCGGGATGCATCCTCGGCATTTATACCGAGAGTCTCTACACCTAAATCTTTGGCGATTTTAACCGCCTTTACGAGGCCATCTATAATGTCCTTCCATGTCTTTCTTCCTTGAAACTTACCTCTTATCATTATCTCAGAGGTCGAGATCGATATATTGAGGTGTTTGATCTCAGGGCAGTTCTTAAAGGTCAACTCTATATCCTCCGGTATCGCCCGGCACCATCCCTCAAGGTGGAGTCTCTTTATAGCACCGAGCTTCACAAGTTCAAGATTTGCATTTATGTAATTCACCTCATGTTTAAGTGTCGGGAAACCTATTTCGCTCTGATAAACCCCCATCTCATCGAGATAGACATTCAGCATAGTCTTTGATAATTTAGGAAGAAGAATCCTCGATGTCTGAACTCCGTCCCTGTTTGTTACATCAATAAGGAAAACCTTGTTCATTCAGTTACCTCTCCTTTTATGTGGTTTGTAAAGTCAGAATTCAATTTGAAATTATTATAACAGATTATTAAAGGAATGTGCATAATTTCTGAGCCACTACACGGCTTCAGCTGCAAAGGGGATACTCGAAACTTCCTTAAACCCAGTAAGTATAGTTCTGGACTGTTTCTGTGGCTCAGGGACAACTCTGAAGGTAGCACATCTCAATGGTAGAAAGTGGATAGGCATTGATAATTCCGAGATTGCCATCAGGACAGCTATTGCCAAACTTAAATCGTGTGATAAAAGTTGCTCATATCTGAACCTGACTATGAACTTATAGACCTGGAGAAAATAAGCAAATTATTCAGTCTGCTTAGCTGGCAAAGGTAATGTGTTGGATTTGGTAGAAATTTTAGACATACTACGGCTTTTTTATAGTTTTATTTTCTACGGTGATTTCTTCTGCAAATATACTCATTGGCATTCATTTACTGTCCTGTCCGAAACAAGATTCATATCACGGAAAATCTTTACCTCGATCATGCAATTGTCCCTGTCTCTCAAGGCTTGAGCCTTAACGGTATATCCCTGATATTCCCCTTCAGCACTACCTATACTCTGGGCTGTTTTTGCTATTTTCTGAATAAAACCTTCCATCTCCCGAGGAAGCGTCTCTACACCGGTTTCAGAGGTTTTTGCTATAATTCCATTGCATATCCTGTAATTAAAACTATCTATTCTTGGCTTTCTCTGACCTGTATCCCAGTTTTTCTCTACGGTTACAAGGTCACAATTGTTCTGGTCTTTCCCATTATAGATTCCGGTGTATTCTTGCGCCCCGAAAACCTTAAAAATATTAGTACCTTTATTTGCTACTTCTAGTGCTATTTGTTCC
This sequence comes from Thermodesulfovibrionales bacterium, assembly GCA_046290845.1. Classification (GTDB taxonomy): domain Bacteria; phylum Nitrospirota; class Thermodesulfovibrionia; order Thermodesulfovibrionales; family UBA9159; genus JBBIPQ01. The sequence goes on along the minus strand of JBKBUA010000029.1, from coordinate 1,818 downwards.
TTCATGGTAGTTGGCGTTTGTGGACCAGCTACTTGTGAGGTCTCGGACTTTTCCTGACGTGCCAGAGGTACATAGTCTATGCCCTCAAGACCCCTTTGCGATGAAAAATAGAATTTGGGGACACCATAGGTCTTATCTCCACCATGTCTAATATCTTCTTCACTCCGTACAACAAATCGTTTATTGCCTTCACAGGCATAGAAAATAATCTTACGAACAGGTCCTCTTACCGAGGATGCGGTTGCAGCATAGTTAAAAGCTCCTATACTGTCGGTTTCTTCAAATTTGTCCTTATACCTACCCTTTTCCCCCGTCAAAAGATTTGTCCACCGACCTTTAGGATCTTTTATAAACTCTCCTTTGTTTATCACAAACCTGAGTTTACCATTACTTTTTCTGCAAAGTGCTCTCACATATTGATAAACTACTGTATCCTCCCTGGTCTCTTTGTCGACTATTGCTTTAAAAATATCCCCTATGCCCATACTAACAGGCTTCCATTCTCCATCCTCTGGCCATGTAATCCTGTCAAAAGAAATGTTCTCAGATTTAAATAAAAATGGCTGAGGATCTTCATGTTTTATTATAAAAGCTTTGACCAGATCATAGTTATATGTTCCAAAACCACCTATATTTGTATGAGGCGATGTATAAGTTGATACAATTTCAAACTCCCCTTTACATCTAACTCCGTAAAGATTATGGAATTCCCCTGATATGTTGTCTTTCTCGACCCTGTGAAATAAGTAAGTGTCTTCCTGATATGGTACCCACTTTTCAATGGTCTCTCTTGTTATTAGATCAGTCTGCTTCTTGTTAATCTCTATCTGTGTAGGGCATGCAGCGACTATTTCCTTTGCTAAATCCTCACTGGGTTCTCCGGAGTGTCTTCCAAAAAAGATCGTTTTAGGTCTCACATAAGTATGGTAATCATCAACTACAAAAACCTCGTAAGTATTCTCAGATGCAATAAGCAGTTCTCTCAGACTTTTTTGTTCAGAACTTGTACCTTTTTGTTCAGAACCAGATGTGTTTCCCTTACTATTTACGGTCTCATCTATGGGAATCGGCGGTTGATCCTGATTTTGTTGCATTTGTTGCATCTGATTAATCTTTTCAAAGTTTGATTTCATCCGCTGTAACTTCGGCTCAAGGGCCTTTAATAATTCCTGTTTCTGTTCTTCTGTCAGAGTTATCTCTTCGGCATAACAATGAGTTGCTGTCAACAGTAACAGCAAAAAAGGTAAGAGAGCCTTCAATACGCGCATGGTTTCCTCCTTATTAAGGTCGCAATCCCTTCTAAATGAGGTCACTCAGTGCGACCGTGCGACTGTGCTACAGTGCGACAGCCGCACATCGCAATCCCACTATTACCTTCGCCATCAATCATTGCGAGCCTGCCAACCTTTTTTTAGTCATTGCGAGGCACGAAGTGCCGAAGCAATCTATCCTTGAGATTGCCACGCCCTCGCGTCGCTCGGGCTCGTAATGACAAAAAAGGGACTGCCATCATACAGTCGCACTGTCGCACTATTAACTGTCGCACTATGTCGTCGCAATCCCTTCTAAATGAGGTCTTGTTTCCTATAACACTTGCGCCATGCGGGGGGTGTCTTGCTGAGATGTCGCAATCCCTTCTAAATGAGGTCTTGTTTCCTATGTTAGCTTGCTTGGGGGTTTTTGCTGGTTTTCCCTGTCGCAATCCCTTCTAAATGAGGTCACTTAGTGCGACCGTGCGACTGTGCTACAGTGCGACAGACTACAAGGAACGTTTAAACTTCCATAAGAGTTTGCTCACTTCAGAGGCAAGTTTAGTTA
>JBKBUA010000297.1:0-739 GCA_046290845.1 Thermodesulfovibrionales bacterium | reverse complement strand
CGGTCTATCACTGCTGTTATCTTATTGGTAAGGATGTTTTCCTTTGAATCAATAAGACCAAAATGAGGGTCTTCAGTTAGTTCACCAATATGGGCAGGGACATCATTGACAAGCTCAATTTTGAGCCTTTCCTGAGATACAAGAATGCGATAAAATCTTTCATAAGCCATTGCAACCTTCACGGTATCGAAGACACTTAAAAGCTTTTCAATCTGTCTCTCTGCCAGAAGTTGAAAATCTGGATGATCATTAAGAAAATAATCAAGGTCTTCAGAATATCTGTGCCTGTAATAGACTCTGGAAAGAAGGGTACCACCAGTTAGATAAAAAGGAGAGTCCTTAAATACTGATATAGCCTTATCCTGTAGTGGATAAAGAACCTTTTCGTAATATTCTGCACGCAAAATCCATACCCTCCTTCAAGGTTTTGAACCTTACCTTTCTTCTTGCTGCCTCATCCCACAGGGAACATAGAAACTCTGGAGATATAATCTGCACGATTTCAAACCAGTTTACACTCTCAAGGAGTCTTGCCACACAGAATGCCCTGTCTGGCCATTTCCTTGTAAGCCTTCCTTCTATAATGGCAAGGAACTCCTCTGGTGTGAGATTCAGGTCCCAGAGGCACTGCCTGAGAATGCTTCGCTGTTCTTCTGTAAGAGGTCTTTCCTCCATAAATCTAATAAACCTTGATTTTTTTAATATCCTTCATAGGATAATGTCTTTCATTACCCGTAGC
>JBKBUA010000296.1:0-741 GCA_046290845.1 Thermodesulfovibrionales bacterium | reverse complement strand
GCTGGACCCGAGGCAATAGGCCTTGCAGTTGGTATATCCACAGTAACAGGCATCTTCTTTAAGCTACCGTCAGGCGCATTGTCCGATGTAATAGGCAGGAAAAAGACAATGCTCATTGGCCTCTTCGTCTTTGCGTTTACGCCGTTTATATACCTATTCATCACGGATTACGTCATGCTTGTTATCATCAGGTTCATACACGGCTTTGCCACAGCGATATATGGGCCTGTTTCAATGGCTGTGGTAATAGATTTAGCAGGAGACAAAAAGGGCGCTATGCTTTCCTGGTTTTCGTCTGTAACCATAATCGGCAACCTTATTGGCGCTCCTGTTGGAGGGTTAATCCTTCATAGCGCGTCTTCAGGCAGCCCATCTATTGCAGAGTTTCAAACAGTCTATGTCGTGAGCGGTTTTGCGGGAATCGCATCCCTTCTGATAGCCCTTAAACTTCTGTCGAATAAAGAAGGGATTGAAAAAGGCAGGACTTTCAAAGAAGCATATCAAAGATTTTTCTCGGGCATTAAGGAGGTGGTAAGCGACAAAAGGATACTCATCACATCCAATATGGAAGGTCTCCAGAATATGACTGTAGGTGCACTTGAGGCTTTTCTGCCTGTCTATACAGTGAAAGTCGCTGGTCTCAACGAATTTCAGGCAGGACTACTGTGGGGAATTCAGGTGTTTGCAACCATAATTTCAAAGCCGATTATGGGAAAGATATCCGACAAATACGGAAGAAAG
>JBKBUA010000295.1:0-749 GCA_046290845.1 Thermodesulfovibrionales bacterium | reverse complement strand
AGAGTTGTTTAAACCTTATACTATTCACAAGAGGGTTGATATTATTGTGCCTGATGATAAGGCTGATGAGGTCTCAGAGATAATCCTTGAAAACAGTCGTACAGGCCTTGCCGGAGACGGCATCATCGCTGTATCGCCGGTTGACTATATAATTAAGATAAGGACTAAGGAGAGGATTCTGTGAGGGAGCGATTAAAACAGGCAAGGGAAAGCATTGAGGAGGCAGAACTCCTCTATAAAGAAAGGTTTGGCAACAAACTCGTTATTGCAAAACTCTATCATGCAATTATTTACTGCCTTCTTGCCCTCTTCAGGATAAGAGAGATAGGGGAGTTGACCCATAAAGATATCATGGATAGATTTGAGAAGGAATATGTTCTGAAGGGGTTCTTTAACAAAGAATCGTTAGATGTTATTCGTCATGCCTACGAATTAACCCATGAGTGTGATTGCGAACACATGCCTTTGCCTACGGATGCAGATATTGAATCAACAATGAGTGTAACTCAGGAGTTGATAGTTCAATTAGAAAAAGAAATCGGAGAGAGGAATGCATGAAGAGAGACCCCATATGTAACATAGAGGTAGATGACGGATTTAATGTCACCGCATCAGAACTCAAAACATATTCGACAAAGACATTAATCATCGCCACAGGTATGAGACGAAAACTGAAGGTTCAGGGCGAAGGGATAATCATAGCCTCTGGTGAGGGATTCTCTCAAAGGCTTTATTCTCAATGGTTCTCA
>JBKBUA010000294.1:0-754 GCA_046290845.1 Thermodesulfovibrionales bacterium | reverse complement strand
TTGATTTTATTAGAGTTTTATTAAGCCGGGAAAGGGATTCGAACCCTCGACCTGCTGATTACGAATCAGCTGCTCTACCGGCTGAGCTATCCCGGCGTTCTTATTAGTTTACAAAAATCTAAGTGGAATCTACAAGGCGAAATCTCTCAGTAATCGAGTTCTCCTGATCTCTTTATCTCCTTTGTTTCACCAATATCGAGGGGGTAATCGAGCCCTGGCTGGATAGTCGCATCGGAAGAATAACCGTACTTTGACCAGTAACCCTCTTTACCCTTATCAATTAAGATCAGTCTTGTTATGGTCTTTACATTCTTATACCCATATTTGAAAGGTATGATCAATCGAAGTGGTGCACCATGTTCTGGAGGAAGTGGTTTATCATTCATCTCGTAAGCAAAGAGGACCCTTGGCCTGAGCAGGTCTTCAAAGGATATATATTCATAATAGTCATCGGCAGAGTGAAAATATAAAAATCTCGCAGATTCAAGAGGTTGAGCAATCTCAAAGAGTACCGATGGCCTGAACCCCTTCCATTTTGCCTTTGCTGACCAGCACTCCACGCATTTGAGTCTGGAGGTTTGAGTTTGTGCTGGAAGCCTTTTAATATCATCCATCTTTAATCTTAATGGTCTTTTACACAGGCCTTTGATCTCAAGGCTCCACTTCGAGATATCGATGGGTCGAAAGGGTTTATAGAATCTTATATAAAACCCAGGTCTGTCCTCATTTTTAAGAAGGCTTTCTTTATCCCTTG
>JBKBUA010000293.1:0-755 GCA_046290845.1 Thermodesulfovibrionales bacterium | reverse complement strand
GGCACAGTAGTTGAGGTAAGAGACCTGTTCTTTAATACACCGGCAAGAAAGAAGTTCATGAGAACTGACTCTACTGAGTCGCTCCATATAATTGAGCATGTAACAATGGATGCCCTTGCCCACCATGAGATCGGATTCACCTTGATTATGGATCATCGGGAAATAATGCGTCTTTCACCGTCAGGAAGCGAGGAAGAGAGGATAATCCAGATCTACGGGCACGAATTTTTTGATGGTCTGTTAAAGGTATCTTCTGAAAAAGATGGTCTGGCGATAACCTCTTATGTATCAAAGGAAGAAAATTTCAGGAATAAAAAGAGCCATCAGTTCATCTTTGTAAATAAAAGACCTGTTAAAGACCCTCTTATAACCCATGCTGTTTATCAGGCCTATGAAGGGCTTCCAAAGGATAAACATCCTTTATTCTTTCTCTATCTCACCGTTAACCCTAAAGAGGTAGATGTAAATGTCCATCCATCAAAAAGGGAGGTAAGATTCTCCGAAAGAGATAGAATTTATGTGTTTGTAAGGGATAATGTGAGAGGTTCTCTCATCAGGGGGAAAAGGGAATTTGTCAGGGCCTTCATGGGTGAAGATAGGTCTGAGAGGACCAGCATAAGCACTGAAATATCTGATAGGGACTTTTATATCTCGGAAGAAAGGGAGTTTGGCTATAGGCCCTCAATACCCTTTATTTATTTAGGCGAGACCTTCATTGCCCTCTCAGGGAAAGACGGCCTTGTCCTCCTCGACCA
>JBKBUA010000292.1:0-756 GCA_046290845.1 Thermodesulfovibrionales bacterium | reverse complement strand
TAGTTTTCTGCTGCCACAATAAGGTTTTTAATTACCCTTCCTGTTTCTGCTGCTAATCTTTCCTTTTCTTCAAAGGATAGATTTCCGAGGATAGCCTTTGCCCTGAGTTCAGTGAGTTGATTAAGCAGCCCCTTTTCATAATCCATATACTGACGGACAGTGGCCACGAGGTTAGGGATAAGGTCAAATCTTTTCTTTAGCAATGCGTCGATGCTTGAATAGGCATTATTGATATTGTTTCTCTTCCGAATAAGGCTGTTATAAAGCCATATAGCTGTTATCATAACCAGAAAAACTATCCCAAGTATTATGATATTTCCTGTCTGAATCCTTTCCATCGTGATCCTCCTTTTACCGTTTTTTTTCAATTATAGGAGAAAAAATCCATGAAATCAAAAAAAGAAATATTTCAGAAATATTTCTTTTTTGCCTTTCTGTTCCTTTCAGCCTGTATTCTTCAGCCTGACTTTTGTGGTATCATATCTTTAACAATTACGCAGGTATTTATGTTTAAACATCATGTTCAGGAAGATATATTCAAATTATTTTCTTTTACCTCTGAAATATCTCAGGCTAATATTGATTTTTTTATCATTATTCATCCTGATCGATATTAAGGCCGAAGGAAAAGACCCTGCAGATATTGATAATCTAATAGAAATTTTAGAAAGTAAGGGCATTGACTGGAAGGTTCAGATTTCTGCTATAAAGAAGCTTGCAGAATTATCTGATCCGAGAGGTATAGAAATTCTGCTC
>JBKBUA010000291.1:0-767 GCA_046290845.1 Thermodesulfovibrionales bacterium | reverse complement strand
CGTAGGATTTATAACATTCAGAGAGTATCTTTAAATTGGATAATTTTTGACATAGTGCCTAACTTTGCGGGAATTTAGGAAATTTTTGAATTCCTTCAACTCATCTTTTAGCCATTGTTTTTGTCTTTAAAGATAAAAGAGGCATTTCGAAGATGTTTTCAGCATCTTAGTGTAAGGGAGGTATTTGGGCATCATATAATCATGATGGTATTGGTAGTGCATTTATTACTGGGATATAGGAGACTCAGGGAGATGGAATATTACAGGGATGATCCTTTGGTAAAGAGGCTTCTGGGATTGAAGCGATTGCCTGATGTATCGACGGTGTCAAGGGCGCTCAGGAGTGCAGAAGCGGCATAGAGAATATAGGGGAATTTGTCGAAGGCGGGTGATAGAGGCATTGAAGAAGGTTTGTTTGTATCGATTGACCTTAGATTTTGATGGTTCTGTAATATCCACCAATGGCAGAAATGTAGAGGGGACGGCGGTAGGATACAACAACAAGAAGAAGGGATTAAGGAGTTACTATCCATTATTCTGCACGATAGCGCAGACGGGGCAAGTATTTGATGTATCATCGGCCGGGCAATGTACATGATTCAAAGGGTGCTGGGGAATTCATAATTGAATGCATATCAATGATTAAGAAGGAAATGCCGTGGGTAACAAGACCTGACCCCTTTCTTCTCGGACAAGCTAACAAACTGGCAAGGTGATCTATAGCATATGGGTGCTCAGTGATTAGTGAAGGAGTTCAGGAAGGCGGC
>JBKBUA010000290.1:0-771 GCA_046290845.1 Thermodesulfovibrionales bacterium | reverse complement strand
TTATTTTTAAGTATACCATAACCTGTAATAACAAAGGTCAAACCTTTGAGGCCAATCTTATTATAGTTACCCCATTCCCTCCATGCCCAGCTTCGGCAGGATAGAAATCCTCAATAAGTTCATGACCCTTCAGATATTCCCGTACAGCCCTTAGAAGTAGCCCTTTACCAACACCATGTATAACCCTGACCTCTCTCAGGCCTGAAAGAAAGGCATGATTCAGAAAGGAATCGAGTCTGCTCAATCCCTCATCAACCCTTAAACCAATGATATTCAGTTCCCTCTCTGCCCTTTCCTCCATCTCGAGAAAGACACTACCCCTACCTTCTAATCTGAAGCCCTCTGAAGGACTGAGATCTTCTAAGGGAACCTCTATCTCCATGTTTCTCAATCTTACCTTAACGACCCCTTTTTCACCCATCACCTTAGTCACCTTCAGATCTTCTCCTATTGACCTGACAAAGACCATATCCCCTTCCTTGATGCTACTTATGTCCATTATGGGCTCACCACTTAAATCCCTGATCCTCTCTTTCACTTCCTTGCTGACCGCTTCTATCTCCTTTTTCGCCAATCGATGCCCTTTAACCTTCCCCTCCTCCATAATACTGTTAAGCCTCCTTTTCGTCTCTATCGCAAGGAGTCTTGCCTCTTCATAGGCCTTTCTGAGTATCTCCTTTCTCTCCCTTTCGGCATGTTCAATCTTCTCATTAAGCATCTTCTCCCTTTCCCTGAGCCTCTCCACCATCCCTTTCTGTTCTCTAATGAGCC
>JBKBUA010000289.1:0-781 GCA_046290845.1 Thermodesulfovibrionales bacterium | reverse complement strand
GACCAGAAGGAAGATGATGCTGAAGACATCGGTGCAACATTTCGTAAGCATAGAGTTGTATCATCTGTTCTGCTTTATCCAGAGGTGATCTCTGCCCTGAACCGAAAAAGGCGAGAAGGCGGTTTCACAGAAAGCGGATTTAATCAGGCACTTTCTGCTTTTAAAAGGGATTACGACTTCCTGTATAAAGTCCAATTATCACAGAATGTGCTGGAACTAACCGAAAGGCTTCTTTATAAATACCCATTGAGGGCATTGGATAGCATCCATCTCTCTTCTGCCTTATTGTTTATGGACATTATAAGCAATAATATTCTGTTTCTCTCTGCTGATAGGAGACTTCTCAATGCAGCAATGGCTGAAGGATTGGTGTGTAATGGCTGATAGAAAGGAATTACTGAAAAGAGACAGTGAATTGATATTTTTATCAGTCGGTTCACAAAAGGGCTTCTTCCTATTCAGGTCTTGAGGTGAGGAATTCCTTAAAGGCATTTATGTCTTTCTCAAAATGTTGGAAAGAATCAAGTCCTGTATAGGCAAGCTCTGTAATCCTTTTTGGAGATAAGAGATAAAGATATATATTTCTAAATTTATGCCTGTATGTTCTGAGTTCATCAAGGAGCCTGAAGGTCTCAAGAGATATAATTACAGGTCTGACACCTTCAACGGGGTTTAATGCTCTCTTTAAAAGCATGAGGTGGTAATCTCTTCCTGAAGGAACATCTCCATCTACTGCCCTTATTATCCTTTCAATGATGTTCTCATATCCTGAATAAAGGGA
>JBKBUA010000288.1:0-795 GCA_046290845.1 Thermodesulfovibrionales bacterium | reverse complement strand
AGAGGGAAGACCGTCGTAAATCTCTTTTTCGAACCATCCACAAGGACAAGAACATCCTTTGAACTTGCTGAGAAAAGAATGAGCATGGATGTTCTCAATTTCTCCGTTCCTACCTCCTCCGTTGTTAAGGGTGAAGGCCTCCTTGATACCATAAAGACGATTGAGGCCTATGAAATAGATTTTATTGTCATTAGACATTCCTCAAGCGGCGTTCCCCATCTCGTATCTCGCTATGCAAGGGCATCTGTAATAAATGCAGGAGATGGAATTAACGAGCATCCAACCCAGGCCCTCCTCGATGCCTTCACAATAATAGAGAAGAAAGGAAGGGTTGAGGGGCTTGAGATTGCAATCATCGGAGATATCCTTCATAGCAGGGTTGCAAGGTCTAATATATACTGTCTCACAAGACTCGGTGCAAGGTTGAGATTAATCGGACCTCCAACCCTTATCCCTCCGAACCTTTCTTCAGCCTTTGGCCTTGCCCATGATATAAGGGTATTCTATAATATGGAAGAAGGCCTCAAAGACGTTGATGTAATCATGATGTTAAGGATTCAGATTGAAAGACAGGGTAAAGGATACTTTCCATCGAGGGATGAATATTTTAAATTATGGGGACTGACTGAAGAAAGATTGTCGCTGGCAAGGCATGATGCGATTGTTATGCATCCCGGGCCTATGAACAGAGGAGTGGAAATAGCCTCTGAGGTCGCGGATGGTTCACAATCTGTAATCCTCGACCAGGTTACAAACGGAATAGCTACAAGAATGGCAGTGATGTATCTCCTTACC
>JBKBUA010000028.1:10996-18129 GCA_046290845.1 Thermodesulfovibrionales bacterium | reverse complement strand
CACAGGAAATCTTTCACCCACCTCAAAGGGCTGGGTTGATTCAACAAGCATCCCTGAAAGGCTTATCTTTTTGACCCTGTAGTTATAAGGATAGTCCAACTTCGCAGCATCGGGAGACTTTATATGGAATCTTACTCCTGAGAGTCTTTTTTCCCCTTCTATTCTGTGACTCTCAATAAATTCAACAAGTTCTGACATCTTTTCGGAAAGGACATCAACGAATTCTATACCCGCGGTATAAATGGGAACCATTTCACCAATGGAATTCAGCCTGCTGCCTGTTATCATTGACCATACAACATGACCATTAAGGCTGATTTTTTTACCTTCATAGCTTAGATTTAGGTTATATCTCCTGTTAAGATCGATCCTTCTGTCACACCGAATAGCTATTCCATTGAGGCTAATATTGACGATCTCTATGTCTGAGATGAAGAGGATATTCCCCCTTATATTTAGATTATCCACAGTGTATCTCTTATGGGATCTTCTTTCTTGCATATCTTAAAATTTACCATAAAATGATATAAAATTGTAGGCTATATTGCATTAGTCTGTTATAATGTCTCTATGAAAGAGTCAATACCTGAGGAAGTAAAAAGAGAGATCGAAAGGCTCGTTAAGGAGGTCAATTACCATAACTATCGATATTATGTCCTCGACTCTCCTGTTATCTCTGATGAGGAGTATGACAGGCTCTTCCTACGGCTCAAAGAGCTTGAAGAGAAATTTAACTACATCCTTCCAGATTCACCAACTCAGCGAATCGGAGCTCCTCCCCTCGAAAAATTCGAAAAGGTGAGGCATACAGAGCCGATGCTGTCCCTCGATAATGCCTTTTCTTATGAGGATGTTATGGATTTTGATGGGAGGATAAAGAGGCTTCTTAAGTCTGAAGCTGATATTGAATACACTGTTGAGCCTAAGTATGACGGCCTTGCCATTGAACTTACTTACAGAGAGGGGCTTTTGTACAGGGCATCAACGAGGGGAGATGGGTATGAAGGCGAGGATGTGACGCAGAACATAAAGACGATTAAGGCCGTTCCTCTCAGAATTGAAGGTGTTAAGACTATTCCTGATGTCATAGATATAAGGGGTGAGGTGTATATGGATATAGATGAATTCGAAAAGCTCAACAGAGAAAGGGAGCAAAAAGGCGAGCCCCTTTTTGCGAACCCGAGGAATGCTGCAGCAGGTTCTGTAAGACAGCTTGACCCCTCAATTACCGCTTCACGCCGATTAAATCTCGCCTGTTACGGGGTAGGGTCTTTTAAGGGAATAGATTTCAGAGGCCAGATTGAGTTCATCAAATGGCTTGAGGATGCGAGATTCCCTATCCCTGCAGTCGTCAGACTTGTTAAGGGTGTAAGGAAGGTTATAGATGTTATAAAGGAACTGGAGGACAAGAGGCGGGAGTTTCCCTTTGAGACTGATGGGGCTGTTATAAAGGTAAATGACTTTAAGCTGCAGCAAGCCCTCGGTGCAAAGACGAGGGAACCACGGTGGGCAATAGCCTATAAATTCCCTGCCCATCAGGGTACGACCAGGATAAGGGACATAAGGGCCAGTGTTGGGAGGACAGGTGTCCTGACTCCATTTGCAATATTTGAACCTGTCAGGATAGGCGGGGTTACTGTTTCAAGGTCAACGCTTCATAACTGGGATGAGATGGAGAGGAAGGACATACGTATTGGAGATACCGTACTTGTGGAAAGGGCAGGCGATGTAATACCCCATGTGGTGATGGTTATTAAAGAGAAGAGGACAGGTAAAGAAAGGCCTTTTAACATACCTGATAGATGTCCTGTTTGTGGCTCGAAGGTTGTAAGGGAAAAGGGTGAGGTTGCCGTAAGGTGTATCAATTTCAACTGTCCTGCCCAGGTTCAGGAAAGGATTATTCATTTTGCATCCAGGGGTGCCATGGATATAGAAGGATTGGGGGAAAAGAATGTAGAGTTGTTGCATGATAGGGGATTGATTAAAAACTTTATTGACCTCTACAGGCTAAAAAAAGAAGACCTTCTGAATCTTCCGAGGTTTGCAGAAAAATCTGCAAGTAATCTCATAAATGCAGTCGAAAAGAGCAAGCACGCTACCCTTGCAAGATTTCTCTATGCCCTCGGGATAATCCATGTTGGTGAATTTGCTGCAAGACTTCTGGCAAAGAATTTCAGGAGGCTCGAAGACCTTTACTACATCAAGCCTGAAAAGATAATGCAAATAAGACAGATGGGAGAAAAGATTGCACGATCGATTTCGGACTTTTTCAATAATCCTGAAAATATCAAGGCCCTGGAGACGTTGAAGTCTTTAGGTCTCAGGATAACAAATCCTGATTTTGAAGAAAAGAAGACTCTCAGGAGACTCGCTGGCCTAACCTTTGTTATAACAGGTACGCTGCCTGTGCCACGAAAGGATGTGGAGGAGCTTATTGAGAGTGAAGGTGGTAGGGTCTCTTCCTCGGTATCAAAGAATACCGATTACCTTTTGGTTGGTGAAGAGCCCGGGTCAAAGCTCGAGAGGGCTAAAGAATTAGGTGTTAAGATGATAGGCTATGAAGACCTTCTTAAGTTGGTGGGGAGATGAATTTACAAATAAATATTTCGTGATCCGTGATGAGGAATGAGTTAAACACCAATAACCCATTACGCATCACTGATCACGGCTCCTCCGGCATAGCCTTTATCTGTTCAAGCCCTTTGATTGCCTCTTCATGGGCAGAGTCTATGGTAAGGGCCTTCTCAAATTGTCTTTTGGCCCTTTTCTTGAGACCAGCCTTCAGGTAGATATTGCCCAGACTTGCATAATGCTCTGCCCGGAAGGGGTCAAGCTTTATTGCCTCAAGAAGAGATGCCTCGGCATCCTTAAGTCTTCCGGGTATGTTACTTAAGGAGAGAGAAAGATAATGCCAGGCCTTAACGGACTCAGGGTTAAGCCTTGTTATCCATCGGAATATATCGGCGGCGCCCCAGTAGTTTCCCTTCTTAAATTCTTCGAATCCCCTCCTGAACTGCTCGTTAAGGTCAGCCCGTGACTCCACTTCTTTCGGTCTGACAATCCTTCTGAAGAATTCTGACCTTCTGTCTTCATCCTTTAATTCATCATAGGCCTTTGCTATTGCATCAAAGATGTAAGTAAGCTTTTCTTTTAGATCTCTGTCCTTTGAATTGAACGCCCTGTCAGGGTGATATTCCTTTGCAAGTCTGTAATAATTCCTTTTAATCTCCCCAGGACTTGATTTTTCAGTTACCTGAAGGATGTCGGCAGCATTCATATCTTTCAATCTTTGATAAAGCTCTTCTGCCTTTCTTTTCAGTTCCCTTTCTTCTTCGTTAAGAATGACTTCTTTTTCTGCGGCCCTTTTATTCCCTTCATTAATAAGGTCACTAATATTTATCCTGAGCCCTATGATTTCATCATCCGGTAATTCACCTTCCAGAAATTCGTATTCAGCATCTCTCAAACTGAAGATGCTATAGATAATCTCCCTCACCTGAAATTTAAGCCCTTCAAAGAGTTGTTTAGGTGTAAGAATCCCGAGTTCTACGAATATCGCACCTTGCTTTTTCCCTGTCCTCTTGAGAATATCAACAGAAATGTCATATTGTTCCTTGCTAATCATGCCTGCTTTAATAAGCATCTCACCAAGCCTTTCATCGTCCAGACTCGATAAGGCATAAATGACCTCTCCCCTTTTTATGTAGATTTTTTTTACTAAGGCATGCCCCTTTATTATAATTGTGCCCGTTGCCTTAATCTTTTGAAGAGATGTGAGTATATCCGGAAAACTCAGTTCCTTAAGACTTCCCCTTTTAGGAATATCCAAGGTCTAATGATACCTCCTTACCTCAAACCTGAAGATATCAATCTTTTCACCCTCGAATATACCTGCCTTTAATCTTGCAATCCTGAGCTGTTCCTCTACGGTGTCGACTCCCTCAAGATTGGGTAGCAAGAGACCCCTCCTTCCCCCTGAGGCAACGATTACGCCGTATCTTTTAGGGTCAAGTTCTCTTAGATCTTTAACTCGTTCTGGTGTTGATAGGATATCAACCGAATAGGAGAGGCTCTCGAGTTCATCTTCCTGAACAGGAGGGAATCTGGGATCTTCTGTGGCGGAGCAGATGGCGTTTCTTATGATCTCCTCAGCCACATTTCGGCAGGAAGGCATAAAGGTGCCGATACAACCTCTCAACTGGCCTTGTTTTTTAATTGAGACAAAAACCCCTGCCCTTTCTTTCATTTCCTGGGTTAATGTCTCAGGGACAGGGATGATCCTTTTGTTTTTGACATATTCCTCAACTGCCTTCTTTGCAAGCTCTACAACAGGATGCATTACTTATCCCTTGCTATAGCATAGTCGGCAAGGCTCAATAGGCTATCTCTTCCATGAGATGATGGAAAGGTGTATAGCTCTTTCTTAGCCTCTGCCATAAATATCTGTGCTGTTCGGAGCGATTCCTCAATAATACTGTATTTGTCAAAAAGATTAAGGACCCTTTCGAGTTTCTCAGAAGAATGATTTCCCCTTATTATCTCTCTTATTTCGGTCCTTTCATCGACTGATGCACTTTTAAGAAGATAAATAAGAGGCAGCGTAATCTTGCCTTCATCGAGGTCCTTGCCGAGGTTTTTGCCGAGGTCCTTTGCTTCTGCAGCATAATCGAGGATATCGTCAACCATCTGAAAAACGATGCCTGTTTTCATGCCAAAACGTGCCATAGCCTCTTCTGCCTCAGTGGGTAACCTTCCCAGTATCGCCCCTATCCTGCAGGCTGCAGATATGAGAGCACCTGTCTTAGCAGAAATTATTCTAATATATTCTCCCTCAGTAATGTCAGGGTCTGCGATCTTTTGAAGTTGCAACACCTCTCCCTCGGTCATCATTGTTGTTGCCTCGGAAAGGGCTTCCATTATCTTCTGATTTTTCTGTAAGACTGCAATCCTAAGGGCATTGGCATAAAGGAAATCTCCAACGAGTATTGCTATCTGATTTCCCCATATCCTGTGTGAGGCTGGTTTGCCTCTCCTCATCTCGGCACCATCAACAACATCATCATGTAGAAGGGATGCTGTGTGGATTGCCTCGATTATACTGGCAAGGATTATCCTGTCTTTCTCGTGGTAACCAGCAAGCTCTGCGCTTAAGATCAGAAAAAGGGGTCTTAATCTTTTACCACCGCTATTGATGATATGGTCACCTATCAATCTTATGGCTGCACTGTCGCTTGAAAATATCTCTCTCAGTTTGTCTTCCACTTCCCTTAATTCATCTCTATAAGCTGAAATTATATCAACGATGGTCATTTTATATCCTTAATCTCTGAAGGTTTAAAGATCCCTTTCTCGGTTATTATACCTGTAATATACCTTGCAGGTGTCACATCGAAGGCATAATTCTTTGCCTTTACGCCATCAGGTGCTATCTGAACCAGTCCGATCTTCTTGTCATCCTTTGATATGATCTTTCCCCTTATATGGGTGACCTCTGAAGGGTCTCTCTCCTCTATTGGAATATCTTCCCCGGATGGTATTGTCAGGTCAATGCTGCTTAAGGGTGCTGCAACATAAAAAGGGATATTGTTTTCCTTTGCAAGGACAGCGACGGAATAGGTTCCTATCTTATTGGCAACATCTCCATTCCTCACGGTCCTGTCGGTGCCGACGATGACAATATCTATTTCCCCCTTTTTCATTATGGCTCCTGCAGCATTATCAGGTATGAGCGTTACAGGTATCCCTGCCTGAATCAATTCCCAGGATGTGAGTCTCGCTCCCTGAAGCACAGGCCTCGTTTCATCAACATAGACATGAATCCTCTTACCCTGCTCTGCTGCAACGAACATTGCAGCAGTTGCGGTGCCATATCCACCTGTAGCTAAGGTACCAGCATTACAGTGCGTCAGGATTGTGTAACCATCCTTAATTAACTCAGCCCCGAACCTTCCGATGGCCCTATTGACCTCAATATCCTCTTCGAGTATCCTTTTCGCCTCAGTAATAAGCATTCCCTTTAATTCAGGTACCTTTTTATCCTGATTGACAGTAAGCATTCCTTTGATCCTTTCGATGGCCCATCTTATGTTTACTGCTGTTGGCCTTGTCTTCATCATTTCAGTAAAAGCAGGGTCGAGACCCTTAATAAGTTCTTCAGCATCCTCAGCCTCTATTGCCTGTGCTGCGAGGGCTATACCCATTGCTGCTGCAATTCCTATAGCAGGTGCCCCCCTTATCCTGAGACTCTTTATGGCCTCCGCAACCTCTCTATAGTCACTGCATTCAATGTATCTCACCTCAAAGGGCAGGAGACTCTGGTCGAGGATTATGACTTTATCCTTTTGCCAATCGATCGCCTTAATCATAAGGTTATATTCATATCATACCTTAAATACCGTTGAAATTAACAGAAACACCGTTAGGAAGATTATAACTATGAGGCATCATTATCTATAATTAGCAGTTATTATGCCAGGGCCGAGAATGGATACAAAAAGGATTATCTTTTTCCATCTTGACATCTCTGCTCCTAATAAAAAGGAAGACCTTTTAATTATATACGATGTCTGTGTTAAAATAATAAATTCAGGAAAATCAACCCCTTATTTTAGAGATAAAATAGGTTAGAGAGGTGTGCAGATGGCAAAGATACCTGTAAATATAGAAGAGGAAATGAAGGTCAGTTACCTCGATTACGCCATGAGCGTAATCATAGGTAGGGCACTGCCGGAGGTTAGGGATGGGCTCAAGCCTGTTCAGAGGCGGATACTTTATGCAATGTTCAGGGAAGGCCTCCTGCCTGGTAAAAAGTATTCAAAATGTGCTGGTGTGGTAGGTGAGGTGCTTAAGAAATACCATCCCCATGGTGATACCGCTGTCTATGATGCCCTCGTGAGGCTTGCCCAAGATTTTAATATGAGGTATCCACTGGTGGATGGCCAGGGAAATTTCGGCTCCATCGATGGTGACCCTCCTGCTGCATACAGATACACAGAGGCGAGACTTGCAAAGATTGCAGAGGAACTCCTCTCAGACATAGATAAGGAGACCGTAGATTTTATACCGAATTTTGATGAAACCACAGAAGAGCCAAAGGTTCTGCCCTCGAGGATACCAAATCTTATAATAAATGG
>JBKBUA010000028.1:6061-10896 GCA_046290845.1 Thermodesulfovibrionales bacterium | reverse complement strand
GGCATTGCTGTTGGGATGGCAACGAATATTCCACCCCATAATCTTGGTGAGGTAATCGATGGCCTTGTGCATTTGCTCGAAAACCCAGATGCTACCGTAAATGAATTGATGGACTTTATTAAAGGGCCTGATTTTCCGACAGGAGGCGTCATTCATGGAACAACAGGTATCAGGGAGGCCTATGAGCATGGTAGGGGCCTTATAAAAATTAGGGCAAAGGCAAGGGTCGAGAAGGAATACAGGGGTGGTGAGAATATAATCATCTCTGAACTCCCCTATCAGGTGAATAAGGCAAGGCTTATTGAAAAGATAGCAGAACTTGTTAGGGATAAAAAGGTAGAAGGAATATCAGAGATAAGGGATGAATCAGACAGGGATGGTATAAGGATAGTCCTTGAACTTAAAAGGGGAGAAATGGCAGAGGTCATCCTTAATAATCTCTATAAACATACCCAGATGGAATCAACCTTTGGGGTCATAATGCTTGCCCTTGTTGGTGGGCAGCCCCATGTCCTTAATCTCAAGAGGTTACTTTCCCTTTTTCTTCAACACAGGAGGGATGTGGTAATCAGGAGAACCAGATATGAACTCAGAAAGGCAGAGGAAAGGGCACATATCCTCGAAGGATTGAAGATAGCCATCGATCACCTCGATGAAATAATCTCACTTATAAGGGCATCGAAAAGCCCTGATGAAGCTAAGGAAGGATTGATGGCGAGATTCCCCTTAACAGAGATCCAGGCCCAGGCAATCCTCGACATGAAACTCCAGAGGCTGACAGGCCTTGAAAGGGAAAAGATCGTTAATGAATACAGGGAGACACTCAAGGAGATAGAGCGTTTAAGGTCTATTCTCAGCAGCGATGCCCTTGTGTCAAAGATAATCAAGGATGAGCTCATTGAGATAAAGTCTAAGTATGCTGACGATAGAAGAACAGAGATAACAGAGGAGATAAAGGAGATAACGATTGAAGACCTCATCACAGAGGAGGATATGGTCATAACCCTCTCCCACCATGGGTATATAAAGAGGAATCCCCTGAGTGCATACAGGAGCCAGAGAAGGGGGGGGAAGGGTCTGACAGGAATGGAGACAAAGGAAGAGGATTATGTTGAGCAACTCTTTATCGGCTCAACCCATGACTATATGTTGTTCTTTTCTAACCTTGGACGGCTTTACTGGCTGAAGACATACCAGATCCCTGAGGCAGGAAGGACTGCCAAGGGGAAGGCCCTTGTTAATCTCCTCACCCTTTCAGAAGGAGAAAGGATAACAACAGCCCTTCCAATAAGGGATTTTAAAGAGGGTTATCTTGTAATGTTTACAAAGAAGGGAATGGTTAAAAAGACCCCTCTTGAGGAATACAGCAACCCGAGGGGAAAGGGTATAATCGCAATTAACCTTGACGAAGGAGATGAACTCATTGCAGTGAGAAAGACAAACGGTCAGAATGACTTTATCATAGGCACAAGAGAAGGCCTTTCCATAAGGTTCAATGAAGAGGATGTCCGTCCCATGGGAAGGACTGCGAGAGGTGTCATAGGTATAAGGTTACAGGAAGGTGACGAGGTTGTATCTGCAGAAGTTATTGAAACGAATACCACATTATTGACTGTTACCGAGAAGGGTCTCGGCAAAAGGACGGCCCTTAATGAATATCCTGTTCAGGGAAGGGGTGGCAAGGGTGTTATATCGATTAAGGTCACCCCAAAGGGCGGGAAGGCCGTTGGGCTGATTCAGGTGAGGGATGAGGATGAGGTGGTCATGATAACAAACAGTGGAAAGTTGATAAGGACAGTGGCTGGAAATATCTCGATTCATGGAAGGAACACACAGGGAGTAAGGTTAATGGATGTAGAAGCCGATGACAGGGTTGTCAGTGTAGGAAGGGTGGCTGAAAAGGACTGACGGTTCGGCAGGCTTACCATGAACGAAAATGAAGGTCTTTCTTTTTACAAAGGACAGGGAACTTGTCAAAGAGTTAGAGGAAAAACTGCCAAAGGGATTTCGTCTTTCAACGAAGGGGAAAGACAGGGAAGGAATCCTCCTCGTTGATATAGATACCATAGCTAATATCGGGGACCTGACAAAGCAATACTTTGTAATAGCAATAACGCAGCAAGACAGGACAGAACTCGTGATGGAGGCAACCGCGTCCGGGGCATACGAGGTCATTCAGAGACCGATAAAAAGGGAGGTTCTTTCCGGCATACTCGAAGAGATAAAGTCACTTAAGAAGGAGCTTTCAGAGGTTATTCCTATCAGCCCTATCCCACCAACCCCAACCTGCGCAATAGTCGGGGGTTCAGAGGTTGTTATGGACCTGTGCAAGAAGATAGCCCGGCTTGCACAGAGCGAAGTCCCTGTCCTTATTACTGGAGAGACAGGTACAGGCAAGGAACTTATAGCCGAGGCCATAGCACAACTTTCATCGAGGTTTGGGAAACCATTTGTTGTTGTTAATTGCGCTGCGGTTCCTGAAACCCTTTTAGAATCAGAACTCTTTGGCTACGAAAAGGGTGCCTTCACAGGTGCAGGCGCCCCAAAGGAGGGTATCCTCAAGATTGCTGATCAGGGGTGTGTATTCTTTGATGAGGTCGGAGAATTGCCCCTCTCGATTCAGGGGAAACTGCTGAGATTTCTCCAGACCCAGACCTTTTATCCTGTTGGTGGAACTAAGGAAATACAGGTTGATGTGAGGATACTTTCTGCAACCAACAGGGACCTTGTAGAGATGGTTAGGGAAGGCAGGTTCAGGGAGGACCTTTATCATAGACTCAGGGTTTCTTCAATTAAGGCGCCTTCTCTCAGGGAGAGAAAGGGTGATATACCCCAACTCGTTAATTTTTTTATTCACCGCTACAGGGATACTACCTCAAGAGCTGTAAAGGGGCTCACTAAGGCATTCCTCGAAAGACTCATGGCTTATGACTGGCCTGGTAACATAAGGGAACTGGAAAATACAGTTCGTTCAGCAATCGCCCTTAGAAAGACCGATTATCTTACAACCTTTGAATTGAAAGAACTCGGAAGCCCTTCTTTATATTCAAAGAAGATACCCTTTGTCGAATCCCTCGCTTCTGTTATAAATCCTGCTCTTAAGGAGGCCCTGGAGAGGGGGGATGGAGAGATATATGAGAAGTTACACGATGCCTTTGACAGGGTCATCCTTAATTATACCCTCTCCCTAACAGGAGAGAATCAATCAGAGGCCGCACGGAGGCTTGGTATAAGTCGTCTCACACTCAGAAAAAAACTGGGCCTTGGTGCTTGACCATCAGGTATTACATAGGATATGCTAATAAGGCTGAAGGCTGAAGATAGGCTGAAGGCTTAAGGAATTAAGTCCCGCCACCATCCCAGCCCCGCACCCATCTCAGATGGAGCGGCATGAATAAGGGCATGGCCTTGCCCTCTGAGATGGGTGCGGGGGAACGGCAGGGAGTAAGTCGCACCCTTTCTCCCTGGGATAGTGGCGGGATTCAGCCTTCAGCCTAAAGCCTTATGCGTAATTAAGCCTATCGTCTTAAGCCTAAAGCCTAATAAAAAAGGAGGTTATTGATGTTAAAAAGATATCTACTCGCACCGGGCCCCACACCAGTGCCACCAGAGGCGCTTCTTGCCATGGCGATGCCGATCATTCATCATAGATCACCAGACTTTTTGCCCATCCTCGATGAGGCAAAGAAGGGGTTACAATGGCTTTATCAAACTAAGAATGATGTTTTGATCCTTTCATCTTCAGGAACTGGTGGTATGGTTGGTTCTGTGAATAATTTCTTCAGCCCAGGGGATAAGGCCCTTGTGGTAAATGCCGGTAATTTTGGAGAGAGATGGACGAAGATCTGTAAGGCCTATGGTCTTGACGTGGAGGAGATAAAGCTCGATTGGGGTTATGCTGTTGACCCCTCTGATATTGAAAGGGCATTAAAAAAAGACCCTTCAATAAGGGGTGTCTTTGTTCAGGCCTCTGAGACATCAACTGGAGTTTATCACGACATCGAAGCCATTGCAAAGATAGTTAAAAATCATGAAAAAACGATCCTTGTTGTTGATGCCATATCAGCCCTCGTTGCCCATGACCTCAGGATGGACGAATGGGGGATAGATGTGCTTATAGGTGGTTCACAGAAGGGCCTTATGCTACCGCCAGGTCTTGCCTTTGTTGGCATTAGTGAAAAGGCTTGGAGATTTTCTGGGGAAGCCAAATGTCCAAGATTTTATTTTAATTTTAAAAAGGAGAGGGAAGCCCTTGCAAAGAACCAGACGAATTTTACATCCCCTGTTACATTGATTATAGGACTGAACGAATGCCTTAAGCTCCTTAAAAAAGAGGGACTTCAGAACGCCTTTGATAGGCACAAAAGGCTTGCAAAGGCTACGAGGGAGGCTCTTAAGGCGATAGGGCTTGAACTCTTCTCGAGGGAATCGCACAGCAATGCCGTTACAGCCATTAAGGCACCGCAGGGATTTGATGGACAGGCGATATATAAAGATTTGAGGGAAAAATATGGCATAACGGCAGCAGGCGGTCAGGGCCAGGCAAAGGGAAAGATCTTCAGGATAGCCCATCTCGGCTATGCAGACACCTTTGATATAATAACCGCTGTAGCAGGTGTAGAGATGGTCCTTAAGGCAATGGGTTATCCTGTTACACTTGGAAAGGGAGTGGCAGTGGCCCAGGAATTATTGATGAAATAGATGATTCAGAAAGTTTTATTGCTCATGGTTTAGGAGGTTTTATGAAGGTTCTCGTAAGTGACAGCATTTCCCAGAAAGGGATTGATATATTAATCCGATCAGGTCTTGAGGTCGATGTCAGGACAGGTTTAAGT
>JBKBUA010000028.1:0-5963 GCA_046290845.1 Thermodesulfovibrionales bacterium | reverse complement strand
GGCCACAAAAAAGGGTATCGTTGTTATGAATACACCAGGCGGAAACACTATTACCACGGCAGAGCATACAATAGCCCTAATGTTTGCCCTGGCTCGACAGATACCACAGGCTGTTGCCTCAATGAAAGAGGGTAAATGGGATAAGAAGAGATTTATGGGGATAGAGCTTTATAATAAGACCCTCGGTATTATTGGTATAGGGAATATAGGAAAGCAGGTAGCAAAAAGGGCGATAGGCCTTGGAATGAATGTGATAGGATATGACCCTTATCTTAGCGAGGAGAATGCGAGGGAGCTTGGAATAAAGAAGGTAGAGCTATCGGAGCTTTTCAGGACATCCGATTTTATTACGGTTCATACCCCTCTGACAGCAGAGACGAGAAACCTGATTAATAGTAAGACGATAGGGATAATGAAGGATGGGGTTAGAATCATTAATTGTGCCCGTGGAGGGATAGTAAATGAGGCTGACCTCTATGAGGCTATAAAGAGCGGTAAGGTGGCCGGAGCTGCCCTCGATGTATTTGAGAAGGAACCACCCGGAGACAATCCCCTTGTAAAACTCGATAATGTCTTATGCACCCCTCACCTGGGTGCTTCAACAAAAGAGGCTCAGGAGAATGTCGCTCTGGCTATTGCTGAACAGGTTGCGGATTATCTTGTTAACGGAGTGATAAGGAATGCCGTTAACTTTCCCTCTATCCCGGCCGAACAGGTACCGAAGTTGCAGCCTTATCTATCATTGGCCGAAAAGATGGGGAGCTTTGCCTCTCAAGTCTTTGAGGGTGCAGCCACTGATATTACAATAGAATACAGGGGAGAGGCATCAGAACTCAATACTGCGCCCGTAACAATAGCCCTTTTAAAGGGCTATCTAACCCCTATCCTCGAAGAGACGGTGAACTTTGTGAATGCCCCATTGATTGCAAAGGAAAGAGGGATAGAGGTCAAGGAGATGAAGAGTTCCGAGGCAGGTGACTATCATAATATGATCGTTATGAAGATAAGGGTAAATGGAGAAGAAAACATTCTATCAGGGACGCTTTTCAGCAAGAGGGATCCGAGGATAGTGAAGATAAATAATTTCTCTGTGGAGATAGTCCCTGAAGGAAATATGCTCTTTATATATAACAACGACAGGCCCGGGGTAATTGGGAATATAGGCTCTTATCTCGGTAAAAATAATATAAATATAGCAAGGATGCACTTTGGAAGAGAATCAGCAGGAGGACGGGCAATCTCTGTTGTTAGTATAGACTCACCCGTGTCTGATGGGCAGATTGAAGAGATAAAGAGGATGCCTAATATAATATATGTTAAAGTAGTAAATCTTTAATCTCAGGAGCTTAAAATGTCATCAATCGTTATAGTGGGCGCACAGTGGGGAGATGAAGGAAAGGGAAAGATTGTGGATGTCATGACAGAAGGGGCTGATGTAGTAGCCCGTTACCAGGGTGGACACAATGCAGGTCATACCGTGGTTATAAATAATGAAAAATTTATCCTTCATCTTATCCCGTCAGGGATCTTACATAAGGGTAAGATATGCATCATTGGTAATGGTGTTGTTATAGAGCCAAATTCATTGATAGCAGAGATTGAGGGTCTCAAAAAAAGAGGTATAGAGGTTGGTGAAAACCTTTTGATAAGTAAGAATGCCCACGTTATTATGCCCTATCATATGGCTATAGAAAATGCCCATGAGTCGAAGAGGGGATCAAAAAAGATAGGTACCACAGGGAGGGGAATAGGCCCCTGTTATGTTGATAAGATGGCAAGGAATGGTATAAGGATTGTTGACTTATATAACCCGAAGGTTTTCAGGGAGAAACTCGAATTAAATCTCGACGAGATTAATTACATCCTTCAAAACAGGTATGGCAGCGAAGGCTTTGATGCCAATGTGATCTTTGATCAATACATGAGATACGCAGAGGTTCTCTCGATTCATATAGCTGACACGGATATAGTCATCAATGATTTTATCGATAGCAATAAAAATATCCTCTTTGAAGGCGCTCAAGGAACACTTCTCGACATAGACCATGGCACATATCCTTTTGTCACCTCCTCAAGCGCGGTTGCAGGTGGTGTCTGTACAGGTCTTGGCGTGGGTCCAACAAAGATAGATAAGGTTATGGGCGTTGTTAAGGCCTACACAACGAGGGTTGGAGAAGGTCCATTTCCTACAGAGATCAAGGACAGTCTCGGAGACACATTAAGGGAGAGAGGAGGAGAGTACGGAGCAACAACAGGGAGACCGAGAAGGTGTGGCTGGCTCGATTTTATCGGTCTCAGGCATGCTGTTAGGGTAAATGGCATAACAACAATAGCCCTGACAAAGCTCGATATACTGGACAGTCTTGAAAGGATAAAGGTATGCGTTGCTTACAAACATAACGGGAAAACAATAGAGGGATTCCCGAAGGACCTTTCACAATTAAAGGAAGTAGAGCCTGTTTATGAAGAGTTTGAAGGGTGGATGAAAGACACGAGGGGAATAAAAGACTATGAGGATTTACCCGATAATGCAAAGAGATATATTAATAAGATAGAGGAAATCTTAAATGTCAAGGTTGATATTGTATCCACAGGTGAGAAGAGAGGCGAGTTGATTATCAGGGGGGCAGGATTTGCGTAGGAGGCAATGCCAGAGATATACAAAGAGGCTTGAAACTACCTTTTCTTCTGGCAACCTTTCCTTTCGCGGCATATCGAGCGACCTCTCAGCAGGTGGTCTTTTCATAAGGACACAACACAGCCTTGTCCCCGGTGCTATTGTTGATTTAGAGGTTTACCTTCCGGATAATAGAGTTTCACGATTAAAGGGTATTGTAAGGAGAAGTATAAAGACAACTATGCCGGGCGTCAAGAATGGAATGGGGATAGAATTGATCGAGAGGGATACAAATTATCTCGACTTTATAAAAACCATTTTAATTGAAAAAGGAGAGGGGTCCTCTGAGAAATCCTTTGAGGAGATTGGAGAGGCGAGGGAAAAGGTCAGAAAGGAGGGTGATAAGAAACAGGGTGAGACTGACAAAGGGGATAACCCTCCTGAGTATGTGCTTATAATCTGTGAAAACTGTAATGTTAAAAATAAGGTACCTGTTAACAGGAAATTTGGCCTTAAATGTGGTAAATGTGGAGTTCCTTTAAGGATAGGGGAGACAGGTTAAAGACTTTACTGCTGTCTCTTCTTTTTCCCTCAATATGCCCCATATGTGGTAACAGATCAGAATCTGTCGAATTATCTCCTTTCTGCGCCAGTTGCTGGATAGGTATAAGGAGATATTCAGGACCATCTTGCCCTGTATGTGCCAGACCCCTCATATCGGAATACGCCCTTGTCTGTGGTGACTGTGTCTCTGACCCTCCTTCTTTTTCCTCTGTAATCAGTTATGGTATTTACTCTGAGAATCTGGCCACAGCAATAAATCTTTTGAAGTTTTCAGGGATAAAGAGACTCTCAAGGCCACTGGCAGGGTTACTAATGGAACTCGATATTCCTGATAGTGATGTCATAATACCTGTTCCAATGACAAAGAGATCATTGTTAAAAAGGGGGTTTAATCAGTCCCTACTTATCGCTAAAGAAGTCTCGATTAAAAGAGGCATACCTCTCGATATAGATTCCCTTCAAAAGGCAAGAGAGACACTGCCTCAAGTAGGGCTTGGAGCGGAGGAAAGGATAAGGAATATAAAAAATGCCTTTTCTGTAAAAGGTGATTTAAAGGGCAAGAGGGTATTACTTATAGATGATGTCATGACGACAGGTGCGACCCTGCGAGAATGCTCTAAGACCCTTTTAAAGGCCGGAGCAATTGAGGTCAAAGGTCTTGTTCTTGCAAGGACATCTCTGACTTAAGGGAATACAGGTTCAAGTTATGAGGCGTGACAGGTGATGCGTGATGAGTTGTGCGTATTAATGATGCAGGATACAAGATGCACGATACAGGATATTTATCTTGAATTTTGAATCTTGTATCCTGTATCCTGTATTCTGTATCCTGTAGAATAGCAATAAGTGCTTGGCTTTGAAGGAAACAGAGATTACGGTGATATATTATGAAGGACATCGAGATAGCAGCATTGCCTGAGGAGAGGGTTAGTTTCAGCAGGAGTATTTTTTCTGTTCCTGTAATCGTTGCTGCCCTTGGATATTTTGTAGATATCTATGACCTGATCCTTTTTAGTATCGTCCGTGTCCCGAGTCTTAAATCTATTGGGCTTACAGGACAGGGTATCCTTGATAAAGGTGTTTTCCTTTTAAACATGCAGATGGCTGGCATGCTTTTGGGAGGCATCCTCTGGGGAATCCTCGGAGACAAAAAGGGGAGGGTTAAGATACTTTTTGGCTCCATATTTCTGTATTCAATAGCAAACATTGCAAACGGTCTTGTTGAGACGATTCATGAATATGCGATATGGAGATTTATTGCCGGTCTTGGCCTGGCAGGAGAGCTTGGCGCAGGTGTAACTCTCGTATTAGAAAATCTTCCAAGGCATCTGCGAGGTTATGGCACTATGATTGTTGCCACTGTTGGAGTAATGGGTGCTATCCTGGCCAATTATATTGCAAAGCATTTTGATTGGAGGATTGCCTATTTCATTGGGGGCGGATTGGGCATGTTCTTACTTATAATGAGGGTGAGCGTGTATGAATCAGGGATGTATAAACAAATAGAGGAAAAGGGCATAAGTAGAGGGAATTTTTTGATGCTTTTTAACAGCCGAGACCGCTCTCTCAAATACATAAACTCTATCCTTATCGGACTTCCAATATGGTTCTGTGTTGGCATACTAATTACATTTTCTCCTGAATTTGCAAGGGCAATGAATGTCTCAGGCCCAATTAATGCTGGTGAGGCAGTGATGTTCTGTTATGTAGGCCTGGTCTTTGGAGATTTTTTAAGTGGCTTTATGAGTCAGTATTTCAAGACGAGAAAAAGGATCGTTTTATTATTTCAATTGCTTACATCTGTTGCGATAACCTTATACTTTAAGCTTAATAATGCAAACCCATCCATATTTTATCTCATCTGTGGGGTTATCGGTTTTGCAGTAGGCTACTGGGCCGTCTTTGTTACTGTGGCGGCAGAACAGTTTGGGACGAACATCAGGGCTACTGTGGCTTCAACTGTCCCTAATTTCATTCGAGGGACAGTTATCCCCATAACCTTTCTTTTTCAGTTGTTAAAAAAACATCTTGGCATTCTTAATGCTGGTGCTATTGTAGGCGTCTTATGCGTTGTCATTGCAATTTATGCCCTGTATCACCTTGAAGAGACCTTTCATAAGGACTTAAACTATATAGATAAGGGATAAATGATTATACCATTATTAATAGCCTTACATGTTGTAACTGTGGTCCTCTGGATCGGAGGTGTCGCCTTTGTTACAGTAATAATATTTCCCATGTTATTGACAATGGAAGATTCCCTCGAGAAGGTTTTGCTCTTTCAGAGGGTTGAAAACAAATTTGCCCGTCAGGCGAGGTTTTATGCCTGGACAGCAGGTATAACAGGCGGCATTCTCCTCTATCTAACAGGGCAGTACAGGATGCTTTTTACATTGAATGGCCTCGGAATCACGATAATGCTCCTCGTATGGTTGATTTATACCTTCATCCTCACCTTTGAGAAGAGGATATTCAAGATTCTCTTCAGCCAACCAGAAAAACTCGATACAGCAAAGGTCTTCATGAGATTGAACATCTTTCACTGGTTTGTCCTTGGGTTGAGCCTTTTAGCTGTTTTTGCAGGGGTTTATTCAGGACACGGCGGCTTGAGATAAAACTTTCGAACAATACCTTTTCGGATCCGCCAATGGCGGGATTGAGGCAATTCGCCGTCCGTACGTATTTCCTCAAAATAAAATCTCTTCGAAATAGATATAGGATTATATACTGAATCCCATTGATAGATTGAGCGCCACAGCGAATGGAGGGCAATATTCCAAAC
>JBKBUA010000287.1:0-800 GCA_046290845.1 Thermodesulfovibrionales bacterium | reverse complement strand
ATCAAAAACTGGAGGTGCGATAATGATAGAAGAGAAGGTGAAGGAGATTATCTCAAAACAACTTGGTGTAAATGCATCAGAGGTTAAGCCAGAGGCATCCTTTGTTGAAGACCTTGGCGCTGATTCCCTCGATACAGTGGAGCTTGTTATGGCCTTTGAAGAGGCCTTCAACATCGAGATACCTGATGAGGATGCTGAAAAGATCGTTAAGGTTAAGGATGCTATAGAATACATCAAGAATAAGCAAGGATGATGGAGAAAAGACGAGTAGTTGTAACAGGCCTGGGTCTTATAACTCCCCTCGGCATAGGTGTTGATTCTTCCTGGAAGGCCTTTCTTGAGGGTAAGTCAGGGATAGGAAGGATTACGCGCTTTGACGCCTCTGACCTTCCTGTTCATATAGCTGGTGAGGTAAAGGACTTTGATCCTTCCCTCTACATAGAACAGAAGGAGATTAAGAAGATGGATAGGTTTATCCATTTTGCCCTCGCTGCTTCAACAATGGCCATTGAGGATTCAGGCATAAGAATAACGGATGAAAATGCCGAAAGGATAGGGGTGATAATAGGTTCAGGTATTGGAGGGCTTCCTGCCATAGAACATTATCACAAGGTATACCTTGAAAAGGGATACAGGAGAATAACGCCCTTCTTCATACCTATGCTCATTATTAATCTCGCATCAGGACAGGTCTCTATCAAGTTCGGTGCTAAGGGGCCAAATTCCGCTGTTGCCACTGCCTGCGCCACAGGCAGTCATGCCATAGGAGATGCATTCAGGATTATTCAAAGGGGAGAGGC
>JBKBUA010000286.1:0-837 GCA_046290845.1 Thermodesulfovibrionales bacterium | reverse complement strand
AAAGAGGGCCTCATATAACCATGAAGGCAAGATAAGAAGTGCCGTTTGATTCTATCTCTGTTGCAGATATAGCCCTTTAATTATAGCTGCCACAATGGAGATAAGAACCCATCTTTCATCGTCGCTTGCAATCAATAGATCACAATCTCTATAACCTTTCCAGAAAGAAAAACTTTTCCAATCAAAAGTGGCTACATTATTTCCTTTAGCATCCTTAACTTCACTGTGTTGAGAACCAATGATAAAGGGATTCTTAAAAGCTACCGCCCCGATCCTTTTATCGCAGTTATCCCTGATCTCATAAGTTAAAAAGGAACTGAAATGCAACCATTTCTGTCCTATCTTTTTTGGCTGGAAGGTTATTAATAGAGAATTATCAGTTCCTGCTAATTTATAGGAAGCTACACAAAAAGAAGACCTTCTTTTGATTATGTATCGGTTAGAGTTTCTTAGATCAACCATCTCTATCTCTAAAGGAAAGAGCAAACGAAATTTTGTGTAACCAAGAAATCTTATGCAAGCATTAGATGGTATCTCATCTATGTGATATAAAATATTACCATCTTGCCGGATATAAAACTCAGCCGGGGACAGGGTACTTGAAAGATTCTCAATCTTTAAGTTCATTATTTGATGTAAAATATTATACCCTAATGTTGCAAAAAATATGAGGCAGGCACAATTCAAAACCTTTTATAATGCATTGGACATTAAATGTGATGCCATAAGCAGAATTATACCTGTGGTGCCGTTCAATCTGAACCGCCTTATGATACGAAATGCTGCTATCGGTATCGCAGATAAAAGGTTTTTCATCATGCCTGCCTCATAGAAATT
>JBKBUA010000285.1:0-841 GCA_046290845.1 Thermodesulfovibrionales bacterium | reverse complement strand
AGAGCAAGATTTTTCTATTTAATCGGTTTTTACTATACACCAATATATTCCTGTTTTGCAAGGGAATTTTTCTTGGTCGTTAACTTTCACTTCGTAAGTGTCATTGCCACTTCGTAAGTGGAAATGAAGTGCACACAGCATACAGGTGCCAGGGCAGTGAATGGGATTATGTTCTATTTCTGTCACCCTCTGAGACAAAGGTAAGAGAAGGAATAATTACTGAAGAGCTCAAAGAGGTTGCCATGACAAGGGTGAGAGTAAGAACCTATGTGATAAACGTCTAATCGGTCTGACCTTTAAACAGCTCCGAAAAAACATACAGATTTCTCGCTGCTGATTTAGCCCGTGCAAGCTCTACCCTTCTTCTGTATTCCTCTGATTCCGGGTCAATCTCTTCGGGATGCCAGTTGAATACTTTCGCAAGGGATTCGATGGAGTCGATCTCACGGCCCCTGGCACACTGCCAGTTTGGACATTCAAGCAAAAACCCCCTTGCATCCTCTGGGTAATTACAGTCATCTTCTGATTCAACCCCAATCTGTCTGTCAATAAACCTGATCATGCCATCAACAGACTCAAACATAAGAAGTCTCCTTGTAGGGTCTGGTGGGTACAGACAATCCCTGCACACGGGGGGATAGGCCTTTATGAAACTCATAGTAGGTATACTACTACCTTTTTGTGTGAAAAGTAAATATTTCTGGGCTAAGATAATTATTAAATCGATCTTTTTTTCCCCCTATGTAACTAAGCATGGGGTCATGTAACTAAGCATGGGGTCAGGTCTTGTTTCTTGCATTAGCTCTTTTTTAGCAATCTACTTACCACAGAATAGTGAATT
>JBKBUA010000284.1:0-857 GCA_046290845.1 Thermodesulfovibrionales bacterium | reverse complement strand
TGAGTGCTCCTGTCCCTTCAATACCGAGAGTAGATGGAAGGGGCACAAAATACCCCTTTGCCCATTCCTCTGGTATTTATGTAGAGGCGAGGGAAAGGATGATTGATGGTTATTATACTGATCCATCAAATCCTGCAAAGACATATCCTCTGAAGGCTGCCTTTTTTGTCTTCCAGAACTTTGTCTTCAATACCCCTAATTCTGCGAGAAACATACAGGCCATAAAGAATATGGAGCTTGTTGTGGTTGTTGACACTCATATGAGCGAGACAGCCTTAATGGCTGACTATGTAATCCCAGGCACAACCTATCTTGAACGGTATGATATTAATCCAAACTGGACAACATTCCCCTCTGTCGGATTGCGCAGGCCTGTGGTAAAGCCGATATTTGGACAACTCCCTGAATATGATTTTGTTATAGCCCTCGGAAAGAAGATGCATCTAATAGACTTTCCTGAGACACTAACCTATGAACAGTATCTCGATGATGAACTGAGAAATGGGATAGGAATCGGTCTTGCTGATCTAATGGATGAAAAAAAGTTCCCAGGTTCTGTATGGATAGGGGGTGATACCCGTTATCAAAAGTATGCAACAGGTCTGTGGGTACCTGATACCCCTCCCGGAGGTTTGAATTCAGATTCTCAGGAACTATTACGCAGAATATGATTAAGGCAGGATTTGATCCTTTGCCAAAGTTTTCACCAGCCGAAGATATTCCAAATACACAGTATCCTTTTTATCTCATTACTGGAAAGAGGCTTTGCACACCCATAGTAGGTAGGTTCAGAATCTGATAAATTCTTGCGTCTGTATGAGAAGTTTAAGAAGGATCACCCCTTAAAATAGATCGGG
>JBKBUA010000283.1:0-861 GCA_046290845.1 Thermodesulfovibrionales bacterium | reverse complement strand
AAGGATTGAAACCTTCGCCGACCATCTGCTGAATAGACGGTTTAAGCGTGTTAAAGTCTAAGACTTACTTCCAATAAAACAAGGATTGAAACTGATTATGGGTTCATTCAGCATGGATACTTCCAGAAGGTCTAAGACTTACTTCCAATAAAACAAGGATTGAAACTTTTCAATAGCCAGCCTAATAAGATTCCTTGATAAGGTCTAAGACTTACTTCCAATAAAACAAGGATTGAAACTTGAACTTATTTTTGATAATTCTAGCTATCATTTTGTCTAAGACTTACTTCCAATAAAACAAGGATTGAAACTTATTTTTTCATAAAAGACAGACTGAAAGAATCGTATAGTCTAAGACTTACTTCCAATAAAACAAGGATTGAAACTTTGCTTATTTTAAAGTAGTCTCCATAAAAACCACTGTCTAAGACTTACTTCCAATAAAACAAGGATTGAAACTCCACAATAAACTCCTTGTTTAAACAATGGACATTCGTCTAAGACTTACTTCCAATAAAACAAGGATTGAAACTCCGCTGGATTCTATTTGTACGATCGTAGGATATGGGGTCTAAGACTTACTTCCAATAAAACAAGGATTGAAACTCTCTATGATAGCCTCCTCTGTCTGACCCACTGTAACCCTGTCTAAGACTTACTTCCAATAAAACAAGGATTGAAACTCTCGATACACTAATCGAAAGGAAATGAAACTTAAGAGTCTAAGACTTACTTCCAATAAAACAAGGATTGAAACTTTACATATAAGGACAAACCCTTCAAAATCTCATCAAAGTCTAAGACTTACTTCCAATAAAACAAGGATTGAAACTCTTTAAAGAAGGAATATCTCGCTGAAAG
>JBKBUA010000282.1:0-865 GCA_046290845.1 Thermodesulfovibrionales bacterium | reverse complement strand
TCTGTTTTGCCATACCTAAACTATTCTGAAAGAACTTCTTCTGTTAAAAGTCGCCTGCCATGAACAACGGTAACAATATTAATTTCATTACTGGCAGCATCATACCGATAGATGATACGATAACTCCCAGAGATTACCTCTCTATAAGGCAGATCTGGAAACTCTGGAAGATGACGCCCTGACTCTACAAAATGCTCCAATCGCTCAATGGATTCAAGAATTCTCTTCACAGTTAACTGTGCATACATTGGTGAATCTTTGGCAATATAATCATAGATGTTTTCTACATCTAAAATAGCTCTTTCAGACCATATCAGTTTTCCCATTTATCAGAAAGCCTCTCAGCAGCCTCTTTATGTGAAAGTATTCGCCCTTCCTTAATATCTTTCTCGCCTTCCTCTATCTTTTGAAGAAGATAAATGCGATACATGAATTCATCAATATCTACCTTGTCAGGTAGGTCTTTAAATAGCACCTCCAACTTTGATTTCAAAATCTCCATTTATACTCCCCCTTTACACAATCAGATTTTATAAATTATTTTAACACACCCCTATTAGTCTGTCATTCCCAGATTTATTAGGGTAATTTAGGATAATTGTCTTTAACTCATGGTGTTATAAATTTCCTCAAAAATAATTCCACAACTTCCACACTTCCACGTCGTAAGTGTCATTGCCACGTCGTAAGTGGAAAGGATCACATAAGAGCGTCTCCGCTAATCACTGAGACGCTCCTATTCTTTCTATTCTTCAAATATTCTTACTACGGTAATGGACCATAAGGAACATTGTTATTCGTCTCATCTATCTCTACAACCTGATTAAGTGAGTCTATTACAGCTATGATGTATTTGCCTGTTAGA
>JBKBUA010000281.1:0-868 GCA_046290845.1 Thermodesulfovibrionales bacterium | reverse complement strand
ACCTGTATAGAAGACCCTGTTAAGAGAAGGGCACTGTTTATCGGTATCCTTACCGATGAGATTAGAAGGCGAGGCGGTAAATGTCCGATTATTGTTGGTGGAATTGCCCTTGAGATATATACACAGGGCAGTTATACAACAGGAGATATTGACATAAAAGCACCAAAGGAGATCCTTGAGACAATACTCAAGGAATGGCAGTTTATTAAAAAAGGCAGGGTATGGTTTAATGAGGAGTTGGATATATACATAGACTGGCTCGGCGCGTCACTTGATGAGGGTAAAGAGGCTGAAGAAAGGGTAAATACAATCATAGTGGGAGACGGGCTTGAAATAAATGTTATATCAATTGAAGACCTGATAATAGACAGATTGAATGCTTGCAAGTGGTGGCAGGACGAAGATAGTCTCATGTGGGCAAAGGTTCTTTTAAAGATAAAGATAGCTATGGGTGAGCCCATAGACAAGGAATATCTTAGAAAGAGGGCGTCAGTGGAAAAGGTTGAGGAACTACTTGAAGAGTTATTGATGGAATAGCCACATATGGGAAGATACACTTACGATGAATTAAAAAAGATTGCAAAACAGGTAAGGGCAGAATTTGCCAGGGAGGGAATCCTCCTGGAGAAAAAAGCAAGGCTCAAACCTCGTGATAGAGAAAAGAAAGAACTCCTTTTTGAGATGGCTATTAACAGAGCAAAAAGATATCCGCCTCGAAAGGTCAAGAAAGGAATTATCCTTCCATATTTCAATGAGTAGAATCGTTACTCCTGTATTTTAAAATCTCTCTTAGATAGGTTGTTGTATCTTTGTAATCCTTTTTCCGTTCTGGGTTTTCAATATCTAATTCCCATTTTAAGGGATTGTT
>JBKBUA010000280.1:0-881 GCA_046290845.1 Thermodesulfovibrionales bacterium | reverse complement strand
GATATAGAGAAGGCTGTTAGGGAGGGCAGTTTCAGGGAAGACCTCTACTACAGACTTAATGTCTTTCCGATAACATTACCTCCCTTGAGAGATCGAATCGAGGATATTCCTCTGCTCGTTGATTATTTCATTGGAAAGTATTCGGCAGAGATGAAGGTGCCACAAAAATTCATATCGAAAGAGGCTATTGCGAGGCTCATTAATTATGACTGGAAGGGGAATGTCAGAGAACTTGAAAATACTATAGAAAGGGCAATGATACTCTGCGACGGTAATATTATAGGCCCTGAACATATTGTCCTTTCACCAGGTCATTTGCAGGAGGGACTTGACATGGTTCCCCTTAACGGAACGCTGGAGGAGACATCAAAAGAGGCTATCAGGATTGCAGAAACAAAGAGGATTAAGAAGGCACTATCAGACACAAAAGGCAATAAGAGCAAGGCAGCAGAGATATTAAATGTCAGTTACAAGACACTTCTAACAAAGATTAAAGAATACGGGATTGAATGATTTTTAACCCATTACCCATTCACCTGTTTATAGTAAAAACATATGCCCTTAATTAAGGTACTTCCAGTAGAATTAAGAAATAAGATAGCAGCAGGAGAGGTTATCGAAAGGCCTGCCTCTGTGGTAAAGGAACTTATAGAAAATTCTATCGATGCTGGCAGTACAGAGATAAAGATAGAGATTCTAAAGGCTGGTAAGGGTCTTATTAAGGTTACGGACAACGGGACGGGCATGGACAGAGAAGATGCCCTCCTCTGCATTCAACGGCATGCAACGAGTAAGCTTTTTGATGAGGAAGACCTTTTTAATATAAATACTCTGGGATTCAGGGGTGAGGCTATTCCTTCAATAGCCTCTGTCTCCAGGAT
>JBKBUA010000279.1:0-884 GCA_046290845.1 Thermodesulfovibrionales bacterium | reverse complement strand
TCGAGACCCTTTCTTTCACTATTCTTATATAATCCCGATTGCCTAAAAAGAAGTCCTCCTCTGTTATTACCGAGACTGCATCAACAGCCTTTTCCTCATAAATGGAGGCTATCTTTTCAAGGTCAAAGTCAGTCCTTATTATCCCCCTCGATGGAGAGGCCTTTTTTATCTCTGCAATGAGCCTTATTGAATCATCCCTTTTTATGGCCTTTTTAAAGTCCCTCGTTCCCTCAATATCCCTTATAATAGTCCTCAGTTCTGAAAGAGGGACCTTTGATTTTGCAAGCCTCAACCTCTCCCTTTTCTTCTCTATGATACCATCAAGGATCGACATGTTAAAATTTTAAGTTAAAGATTGGTTATTATGCAAGGCAAATTGTTCCAGTATAGCAAAGAATTTAGGGAATGATATATCAACGCACTGAGGATCATTAATAATAGTCTCTCCCTCTGCAACGAGACCTGCTATTGCAAGAGACATGGCAATCCTGTGGTCATTGTAACTTTCTACGACTGCACCTCTTAGAGAAGCCGTTCCTTTGATCGCGATCCCATCTGGATATTCCTCAAGCTGAACCCCCATCTTCCTGAGTTCTGTAGCCATTGCCTTGATCCTGTCTGATTCCTTAACCCTTAATTCCTCAGCACCCCTTATCTCTGTAATCCCTTGAGCCTGTGTGGCAAGGACACAGAGTATGGGGAATTCGTCTATCATTGATGGCATAAGGTCCTTACCGACCTTTACTGCTTTAAGGCTTGATGCCGTCCTTACATATATGTCTCCCACGGGCTCACCTGAAACATCCCTTGCATTTTCAACCCTTACATCCCCGCCCATATCTTTTATCACATTAAGCAGCCCTGTTCTTGTTGGATTTACACAG
>JBKBUA010000278.1:0-921 GCA_046290845.1 Thermodesulfovibrionales bacterium | reverse complement strand
CTCGTTCATCTCTACTGGGAAGTCACGATGGAGGAGCTGTTCACGGTTATAACCCAGCATCTTGAAGACATGAACTTGTTCTGCCGGTATTTTCAGGAAGTCCTGAGAGACCCTGAGAGATTCGGTCTTACAAGATAAGGATTAAACTATTATCGAAAGCCCTATATATTCATCTGCCTCTGAGTTCATCCTGTTCCCATAGGCATCTTTTCCTGAGAACTTGAAGACGAGATGGGAGGGGTCAATGGTGCCGTCACCAGTGCTGTTCTGTTTTAGGGTGAATATTACCATTGCACTGAATTCATCGGAGTTATATATCACCTGTTTTGGCAGCGGGCCTGGTGAGACCTCTGTCTCAGGGACAGGAAGTCCCCAGTTATAGGTGCCTCCTTTTGTATAACCAGTAGCCCTGTTGATAGACCAGTTAAAGATATTTTCCACTGAGGCCCTGTCCATCATCTTGTCAAAATAAACCTTTATAGAGAAATCCTTTGAGGCGCTTGGAGTGCTAAGGGATGAGTCGAGGGAACTAACCAAAGTGCCAGGGCCCTTCTGCATGTTAAAGGCATAGAAGGTATTCACAAAGGTTATCTCCGGTTTCCTCACCTTATAAATATAGGCCCTGAGGTTCTCTGCAAGACCCTGATTCAGATTATCAAGGATCTTCGCCTGAGATTCAGCCAGGTCGAGTTTACCAATATCGGCATAAATTGAGCCGAGGTCGTAATAGGCATATGAAAAGTCTCTCTTGATACTGATCGTTTCCTCAAATTTCTTTATAGCCTCTCTGTAAAGACCCTGTTTTGAATATATCTGACCGAGGGAGTAGAGGGCACCGTAATTTCTCGGTTCAGTCCTGAGAATCTTTAAAAAGGTCTGCTCTGCCTCTTCATACCTCTCTGTTGAGAGGTAAAGCTGACC
>JBKBUA010000027.1:0-18324 GCA_046290845.1 Thermodesulfovibrionales bacterium | reverse complement strand
GGCTCTATCCTCTTTGGTCTCGGCATGGCCCTCAATGGTGCCTGTGTGAGTGACAGTCTCTGGAGAACAGCGGAGGGACAGGTAAAGATTTGGGTCGGTCTTGTAACCCTCATCTGCGTCTCCTCATGGCTCTTCCCGATGAGGGAGGAGAAATGGTTCAAGGCTATCTTTGCACCCTATGGCTCAAAGAACATAACAGATGTCTATCTACCGCAGATATTTGGCAGTTATCCTGTTGCCGTAGTATTTACCCTTTCTATCGTTATCCTCTGGGCATTGATCATGACCTGGTTTGCCGGGAGGACTTTTAAGAAATACATGGAAGGTTAGGAGGTACAATGGAGACAAAGATAGATAAAACACTTGATGTAAAGGGTCTCGTATGTCCGAGACCTATGGTGATGACCATGAACACCTTAAAGACAATGGAGAAGGGACAGGTGCTTCAAGTTCTTGCCAATGATAGCAGCACAAAGCACAGCATCCCTGCCCTTTGTGAAAGGAGTGGCTATAAACTTATTGAGATGAAGGAAGAGGCAGGAACCTTTATCTATACAATTCAGAAATAGGAGTAAAAATGTTTAAGAATATACTCTTACCAACTGACGGGTCTAATCTTTCTGAGGATGCCATTAGAAAAGGGATTTTATTTGCCAGGGAACAGAATTCCAGGGTCATTGGATTGTATGTTATACCCGAGCCAACCCCGGGCGATATATGGGATGTCTGGTCACCTGATTCAGAGGAAGGTAAAGTTTTCAAGGCGAAATTTGAATCACAACTTGAATGCGTTGCCAGGAATTACCTAAAGGTTGTCGAAGAGATTGCCCAGGGCGCAGGTGTTTCCTGCGAGAGCCTTTATCTGAAAGGGATTTCCCCTTCTGATGGGATATTAAAGGTAGCAAAGGAAAGGAACTGCGACCTTATCTTTATGGCCTCCCACGGCAGGACAGGAATGAGAGCAGCACTTGGTAGCGTAACATTAAAGGTCCTTGCCGGTTCAGGAGTACCTGTACTCGTTTACAGGTAATCCTCCCCATAGGGCAGGCAACCCCTCCTGCCTGCCCTACTTCAAGTATTCTTAATTTATTCTAAGGGAGATTCAAAACACCTTACAGTCTTTCCGCCTTTTTTCTTCCCAGGATTGCGAGTTTGTTAAGGGCGTTTATGTAGGCCTTTGCAGCAGCAAGTATAATATCTGTGTCAGAGCCATGGCCTCTTACGGTTCTTCCATCTTCCTCGAGTGATACCGTGACCTCACCGAGGGCATCGGTTCCACCTGTTATACTCTTGACCTCGAACTTCAGAAGATTGCTTTTTGTTTCTGTAATGTTTGCAATTGCCTTATAAACAGCATCTACAGGCCCATCACCATGTTCCATCTTTTCAACGACCCTATCGTTCACCTTCAACTTCAGGGCAGCCGTGGGTTTGATGTTAATACCGCTCGTTACAGAAAGGTCAAGGAGGCTGTAGACCTCGGGTATCTTTGATACCTCCTCTGAAACGAGAGTCTCTATGTCCTCATCAAAGATATATTTCTTCTGGTCAGCAAGGCGCTTGAATTTCTCAAAGGCTCGATTCAATTCCTCCTCTGAAAGGTCATAACCCAGTTCCTGTAACCTTGCCTTGAAGGCATGCCTTCCTGAATGCTTTCCGAGAACGAGCTTTGATTGAGGTATCCCCACATCCTCAGGCCTCATTATCTCATAGGTCGAACGCTCCTTGAGAAAGCCATCCTGATGTATCCCTGCCTCATGGGCAAAGGCATTAGCTCCTACGATAGCCTTGTTGGGCTGCACAACCATCCCTGTTATCTTTGACACAAGCCTGCTTGTTTTATATATCTCCTGTGTCACTATCTTAGTGTCTGCATTATAGAACTTTGGCCTTGTCTTTAAGGCCATAACTATCTCTTCCATTGAGGCATTACCTGCCCTCTCGCCTATCCCGTTGACAGTGCATTCGACCTGGCCTGCCCCTTTAAGTATTGCGGTAAGAGAATTCGCAACCGCCAGGCCGAGGTCGTTGTGACAGTGAACAGATATTATCGCCTTATCTATGTTCGGGACATTATTCATAAGATACTCGATTAATTCTCCAAACTCCTGTGGAACTGTATAACCAACTGTATCAGGTATATTGACGGTCTTTGCCCCTGCCTTAATAACCTCTTCTGTGACCCGGCAAAGATAATCCCAGTCCGAGCGTGTGGCATCCTCTGCAGAGAACTCAACATCATCTGTGTATTGCCGCGCCTTTTTTACTGCCCTGACCGCTGCCTCGAGCACAGCATCTCTCGACATCTTTAGTTTATACTGAAGATGAATGTCCGAGGTGGCAATGAAGGTGTGAATCCTTCTGGATTCCGCAGGCTTAAGCGACTCTGCTGCCCTTTCTATGTCTTCATCCCTTGCCCTTGCGAGACCAGCGATAGTTGCACCCTTCACATCGACAGCAATCCTGTTTACAGCCTCGAAATCACCTGGAGAGGCAATAGGAAAACCTGCCTCAATAATATCTACGCCGAGCCTGACAAGCTGCCTTGCCACCTGGAGTTTCTCATCCACATTCATTGATGCTCCTGGAGACTGCTCTCCATCCCTTAAAGTAGTATCAAAGATCTTTATGATTCTCATTGTTTTTCTCCTGAACTGACTTGCTCTTGTGTTTCCTTCAATCTCCTTTTTCTCAAGAAAAGAACTATATTTTCTATTATACCCCAGAAGAGATAGACCATTGCAAAGATAAATATGGCTGTTGAGGGATGCACAAATAATATGAAGAGGACTATCACGAATACAATCAGAACCCAGAAGGGCTTTCTTTCTCTGAAGTCTATCTCCTTCAGACCGTGATAACGAACGGTGCTAACCATTAGCAGTGAAAGGAGTATTGTTATTATAGGAAAGAATATATTTCTGTCAGGAGGTGAGTTATAAAATTCATAATAAAATATGACTATTGAGGCCAGTACCGTAGCAGCACCCGGTATGGGCATCCCCTTAAAGGCCTTTGAACCTGGTGCACCTGTCTGTATATTGAATCTCGCAAGCCTTAATGCCCCGCAGGCAACAAAAAGGAATGCCGCAGCCCATCCGAGCCTTCCAAAGGGTACGAGGGACCATTTATATATCATAACAGAAGGGGCAACACCAAAGGCGACAAGATCAGAGAGTGAGTCAAGTTCAATGCCGAAGCGGGTTGTTGTGTTTGTGAGCCGCGCAATCCAGCCATCGAGGCCGTCAAAGATATTTGCGATTACGATTGCCCAGGCAGCATAGAGATAATTCCCATTAACAGCCGAAAGGATTGCAAAGAAACCACAGAACATGCCACAGAGGGTAAGGGTGTTG
The DNA here is from genome assembly GCA_046290845.1 of Thermodesulfovibrionales bacterium. Taxonomy (GTDB): domain Bacteria; phylum Nitrospirota; class Thermodesulfovibrionia; order Thermodesulfovibrionales; family UBA9159; genus JBBIPQ01. The sequence goes on along the minus strand of JBKBUA010000027.1, from coordinate 14,968 downwards.
GGCAAAATGTAAACACCCTTCTTGGGCCTCATTTCATCATGACTTTTGTGTTTTATTACCATATTCTATTAACATAGTGCGACAGAGCGACAGTGCTCCCTTAGTTCATGGTACAATATTGAATCTTGAATCGTGTACCCTGAATCCAAATCTCCGAATAAACGGTCGCACAGTATAATTGATTATATCATAGTATCCACCTACCATTCCTTTTGGTTATCGTGGTCTGGTAAAAATTGACAAGGCATGGTGAATCCTTTATGAGGGAGGTCGAATTCTTTAAAAGGGCAGGCCTCTCAGATGAACAGATAAACGCCGCTGCGTGCAAAGCTGAATTCGAGATATAGAGACAGCAGAAAGGCTATTATATTTCGTTTAGATTTCTTAAATGAGGTAACGATTCATTTTTATTTTAGATTTCTGGTGAGGCAATTCGGGGACTTGACAAAATTTTTAAATAGGAGTATTCTAATCTTAAATGCAAATAACCCAGGCAGACTATGCTATACAGTGTGTCCTTTACCTGTCTCAGCATCCAGAGGTGAAGGTGGTTGATGATATTGCGAGGGCAAAGTCCATCCCGAAGGTCTTCCTTGCAAAGATACTTCAGAAACTATCAAAGGCAGGGATAGTGCGGTCTTACAGGGGTGTTAAAGATGGCTTTAAACTTGCAAAATCTCGTAATAGCAGCCTTCTTGATGTCATTGAGGCCATTGATGGGCCTGTTGCGATGAATATTGGTGCCATCGATAAAAAGATATGCAATCTTAGCAACGCCTGTTCTGTCCATCCTGTATGGTAAAGTTAAGGGAGGAGACGGAGAGGAGATTAAGGAGATATAATTTTGAGAGGCTTATGAAAGAGACATAGAAAAAATTTAAACATAAATAGGATAAAAAAGCTCTTAAATCTCTTTTCATCGCTAAAAATAAAACAACAGGAGGTAACGAGATGTCAGAGCAAGCAATCCACGGGGTAGAACATCACGAGGTGGGTCTGAGTGTATGGCCCTTCATCGTGGGAATGTCAGGATTAACAGTCATGTTCGGCTTTATGGCCGCCTTTCAATGGAAGTTGCCCTTCCTTGGCCTTATCTTAGGAGGCGCCGGTGTGGTTGGTGTATTGGTAGGACTTTTTGGATGGGTCTCAGAGGTTTATGCCCAGAGGTTCGAGACAGGTTTAAGCAAGGTTGCGGTTATCATATTTATCCTCTCAGAGCTTGCCCTCTTCGGGGGTCTCTTTAGCGGCTACCTCTATAACATGTTTCCAGCTCCTCAATGGCCTCCTGCTAATACACCTCAAGGAGTACCACCCGTAAGTGTAGCCCTAATTCTCAGTGTTTTTCTTCTTTCTTCAAGCGCGACAATTCAGATGGCTGAATCAAGACTCGAAAGGGGTGAGATGGGTGGTTTTAAGTCCTGGCTTGTATTAACAATGATACTCGGCGCGATCTTTCTTGGTGGTCAGGCCTCAGAATGGACTAAATTGATAGGTGAAGGCTTCACAGTATCAACAAATTCCTATGGAACATTCTTTTACACCATAACAGGTTTCCACGGCTCCCATGTCCTTGTTGGTCTGATCCTTCAGTTATTCATACTTCTTCTTGCAATAAGGGGCAGGATTGGAAAGGATCGGCAGACCATTGTCAAGGCCTGCGGTTATTACTGGCACTTTGTTGATGGTATCTGGTTGATCGTCCTCTCCCTTATTTATGTGCTGCCTTATAGAGGATGATATGAGAAGGTTTGCCGTAATACTTGTTGTACTGTTCATATTAACAGCAGGACAGGCGGCCCTGTCAAAAACCCAGTTCAGTGATTCGGGCTTTGATCCCTCGGTGCTCAGGATTAAGGAGGATGAATACCTTGGCAGATTTGTGCCTGATATAAAGGTTCAGACGATTGACAGTGGAGATGTATCCCTGAGAAATCTCACTGAAAGGCCACTTATACTGCTCCTTATCTACTATGATTGCCCAAATATCTGCCCCCTTCTCGGTGAGGGCCTTGCCTCGTCCCTCGAAAATGTGAAGGACCTCAAGATCGGCAGGGATTATAATGTCCTCGTCCTGAGTTTTAATAAGAGTGATACTGTAGAAAAGGCCCTTGGCTTCAGAGAAAAGCTCAAATCCCGCACGAGGTCTTCCATTGAAGGATGGTATTTTGCTATTGCCTCTGAAGAGGATATTAAGACGGTTACATCCTCAACAGGTTATCGCGTCTTTAAAAATGAAGACAATATGTTTGTCCATCCAAATGTGTATATCTTTCTCTCGCCCAAGAGAAAGATAACCCGATATATCTTTGGAACGAGGCCTGATCCCTTCAATGTGAGGCTTGCTATCTTGGAGTCAGTGGAAGGAAAGATAGGAAAGGTTCCTCTACCAAGCCTTTTGACCCTTGCCTGTTATAAGTATGACTCAGAGACGAGGGGATACATGATTAATATCCCTTTTATGTTTGCCTCTGTTGGCCTTTTGATGGCCATGATGACAGGTATCCTTAGCTTTATAGTTTACAGAAAAAGAAAAAACTTCAGAACCAATATGGGAGGTGCGAGATGAAAAGAAAAATCCTTTATTCTCTCTGGGCATCATTTATGTTGATGCCTTCAATGGCCCTGGCAGAGAAGGTGCCTGACCCTGCGAAAAGTTGGGATAAGCACTTTGGTCTCTATTTCTGGATAGCCGCAGCATTTTGGCTCTTCGTTACGGTATTGCTCATATATTTCAGTCTTCGCTATAAAAGGAAGAAAGGCCAGGGTGATGGTGCCTATATTGAGGGTAATACCCTTCTTGAGATCATCTGGACGATTGTTCCCCTCGTGATTATACTCCTTTTAGGTGTCCAGACCTGGGCTGTTTATAAGGAATACAGGACTGTTCCAAAGGATGCCTATGAGGTCAATATAGAGGGATTCATGTGGGGATGGAATGTAACCTATCCTGAGGGAGTCAAGACAACGAACGAATTGAGGGTTCCTGTTGGTCAACCCATAAAGGTTAACCTCACGAGTAAGGATGTCCTCCATGCCTTCTTTATCCCTGAATATCGGGTCCAGGAAGAGGCAATCCCTGGAAGGACTACTTATTTTTGGTTCAGACCTGTGAAGGCAGGAGAGGCGAGGGCATATTGCACAGAATTCTGTGGCAACGGCCATTCCCTTATGCTTGCTAAGGTAATAGCAATGGAGAAGGATGAATTTTCTTCATGGATAAAGAAGCACGGTGAGGAGGTGGCCTTATTGACACCTGTTGAGAAGGGAAAGAAACTCGTAACAGACCTGGGCTGTCTCGGTTGTCATACCATTACAGGGGAGAAATCCTCAGGCCCAACCCTGAAAGGCCTCTATGGCAGGGAAACTACCCTTGCTGATGGAAGGATTGTTAAGGTTGATGACGAATACATAGAGCATGCCCTCGAGACGCCTAACAGGGATGTGGTTAAGGGCTATGCACCTATAATGCCACCTTATAAGCTCTCAACAGATGATGAACATGCAATCGTTGAGTATATTAAGACATTAAAATAATCAGGGGAGGTTAAGAGATGGAAAATAAAAAATTCAGTTTAAAGGAATGGATATTCACAACAGACCATAAGAAGATAGCTGTTCTTTACCTGATAACGAGTATCGTTGTCTTTGTTGTTGGTTTGTTGCTTGCCGCTGTCCTGAAGATTGAGCAGTGGTCACCTGGTAAGGATATTATTGATGCAAAGCTTTACAATGTGGCCTTCACAATCCACGGGGCAGGGATGATACTATGGTGGATGATTCCTGTATTTACGGGATTCTTTGCTAATCTCCTTGTTCCATTGATGATAGGTGCGAGGGATGTGGCCTTTCCGAGGCTGAATGCCCTTAGTTACTGGGCCTTTGCAGGTGCCACAGTCATGGCTGTCCTTGCCCTTGTGACACCAGGAAGACTTGATATTGGTTGGACAGGTTATCCTCCTTACTCGATAGTTACTGATGCAAATACGGCGCTTTATGTTTTTGCTGTCCATCTCCTCGGTCTTTCAGCCCTTACCGGTGCCGTAAACTTCATAACAACGATTATAACCATGAGGGCACCAGGGATGACCTGGGGAAGGTTAAACCTTGCTGTATGGGGAATTCTCGGTGCCTTTATAATCCAGCTTTTTGGTATCCCTGTCCTCGCTGGAGCCGTAACCCTTCTTCTCTTTGACAAATACCTTGGGACAAACTTCTATAACGCTGTAATGGGTGGCTCTTCGATGCTTTATCAACATCTGTTCTGGTTTTATGCCCATCCCGCTGTATATGTTATTGCCCTTCCCGCCTTTGGCATTGTCTCTGAGATAGTCTCGACCTTCTCAAGAAAAAAGATATTCGGCTATAAAAGCATGGCAATAGCTATTATGGTAATCACCTTTCTTGGTTTCGATGTCTGGATACATCACCTCTTTACAAAGGGTGTTGAGGACTGGGCAAGGATTGTCCAATCCATTCTTACCATATCAATCGGTGTACCAACAGGTATTAAGGTCTTTAACTGGCTTGCCACAATGCACAGGGGATCAATAGAGTTCAAGGCGCCAATGCTTTATGTCATTGGATTCATAATACTCTTTGTAATAGGTGGTTTTACAGGTATTGCGAATGGTCTTCTTTCTGTTGACCTTCATATACACGATACATACTGGATCGTTGCCCATTTCCATAATGTCCTTTCGATGGCTATGACACTCGTTGCCTTTGCGGGCATACTATTCTGGTTTCCAAAGTTCACAGGCAGGATGTATAGCGAAGGCCTCGCAAAGGTCTCTTTCTGGATAATACTCATCGGTTCTCTCCTTGCCTTTTTCCCCTTCTATAAGCTCGGTCTCGAAGGCATGCCGAGGAGATACTGGAGTTACCCTGCTGAGTTTACCGATACAATGAGGTTAACCGTTGTGGGAGGATTCATACTTATCACCGGCTTTGTCCTTTCCCTCTTTAATATTATTCGATCTGCCTTTGCAGGCGAAAGGGCAACAGCCAATCCATGGGGTGCTAAATCCCTTGAATGGACATTACCCTCTCCTGTGCCACCATATAACTTTGAGAGGATTCCTGTGGTAACAGAAGGACCCTATGAGTATGGTAAGCCTGAAGAAAAGGTTATACATGAAGGAGTTGAGACAGCATAACATAGTAGATTACCTAAGTTTAACATCGCCTGGGATAACCCTGTTAGTTGTATTAACAGGGTTTACAGGGATGTTACTCGCCTCCAGAGGAACAGCAAACCCCCTCCCCCCCTCCCTGTTCCTCTGGACCCTCCTGAGTATAGGTTTAGCATCTGCAGGCTCCTCTGTTTTAAATAACTGGTATGACAGCGACATAGATTGCCTCATGAAGAGGACTGCCAATCGTCCGCTGCCAGAGGGGAGGATTGATAAGAATAAGGCTTTTTTCTTAGGGATAATCTTTATTATCCTGGCGGTTGTCGCCCTTATCCTTTTTGTAAATCTTATGGCTGCCTTCCTTACAGTCCTCTCTATATTTGTCTATTCCTATCTTTATACAGTTATCCTGAAGAGGAGAAGCCCACTTGCTACAGAGATTGGTGGTATCTCTGGTGCTCTACCACCTCTCATCGGATGGGTTGCGGTAAGGGAGAGCTTGAGCCTTGAGGCCTTTATATTATTTTCTATAATCTTTCTCTGGCAGCCACCCCATTTCTGGTCTCTTGCCTCAAGATATAAGGAGGACTATGAAAAGGCAGGTATACCAACCATGCCTGTCATAGCATCTAAGGATGAGATAATTCTTCGCTCGCTTATATATGTTGCCTCATTGTTCATGGCGAGTCTTATGCCATATTTTATTGGGATGTCGGGGAAGGTTTATCTTGCTCTATCTCTTAGCCTCGGTATTATCTATCATTTGTTATATCTTGCTTCCTTGTTTGTAAAAAGGGATCTGAATAGGCTGCTCTTTTTCTATTCAATAACATACCTTCTCGTAATTTTTACTTTGCTTTCAATTGATTAAAACTTGCCTTTCCTTTATACCAACCTCTAATGAATGGCCAATTTTCTAAATATTAAAGGTATCATCTTTAGTTTTAGGAATTTTAAAAAATAAATTATATAAAAATATAAATATAGATTCTCTAAAATTAGGACTTGACAAAATTTTAAAAAAGGATTATATTTGTCTTAAATATGAATATTCATAGAAAGTCAATATTAACCGCGCTTTGTTTCCCTAATGCAGTTTTAAAAAGACACGATATATCTGCCATGGATCAATCTAATCAATCGCATCCGAATAAAAATTTAAAATTAAAAAGGATAAATTTTATCTTCTTAATAACAGGATGGATTCTATCCTGTATTAAATGCGGGAGGTTAAAAAATGGCAGAAGAATCTGTAGCCTATGAATGGAAACCTGTGAAAGGCTTTGCCCTTTCAGGAATGTTCTGGGGAGGAGTTTCTGTCTTGATCGGTTTGTTTATTTCGATCCAGTTATGGAAACCCGAATTGAATATTCCACCCTTTCTTACCTATGGTCGATTGAGGGCAGTTCACGTCAATGGCCTTGCCTTCGGATTCGCGGTGGCAGAGATTTTTGCCCTGAGTTACTACATGGTTCAGCGACTGACGAGGCGACCTCTGTTGTTCCCTAAGCTTGCAATGGCTCAACTCTACATATTCAATGCGGCTATCGTAGCAGCAGCTGTCAGTCTCCTCGCAGGCATGACACAGTCAAAGGAATATGCAGAGCTTGAATGGCCACTCGATCTCGGTGTTGTTGTGCTCTGGGTAATGTATGCCGTAAATATCCTTGGGACTATTATCAAGAGAAAAGAAGAACAGATGTATATCTCCCTCTGGTATCTAATCGCAACAGTTATTGCGGTAGCTGTCTTGTATATCGTAAACAACCTTGCAATCCCGGTAGGACCCTTTAAGTCATACTCTGTATTTGCAGGCGTGAATGATGCAAATGTTGAATGGTGGTACGGTCATAATGCTGTGGGCTTTGTCTTTACAACTCCTATACTTGCCATGTTCTATTATTTCCTTCCCAAATCTACTAATATGCCGATCTTCAGTCATAGACTCTCAATAATAGCCTTCTGGTCACTTGTCTTTGCCTATCTATGGACAGGTGCTCACCACCTTGTATATACGCCACTTCCTGACTGGATACAGACGGTTGGTATAGCCTTCACAATGTTTATGATTGCTCCTTCCTGGGGCTCTGTTGTGAATGGCTATTACACAGTAGCCCCTGATTGGTCAAAGATGAAGACCAATTATCTGACAAAGTTCTTTATTCTGGGTATAACCTTCTACGGACTTCAGACTATACAGGGTCCAACTCAGTCATTAAGGGTTGTAAGCCAGCTTGTCCATTACACTGATTGGGTTCCTGGCCATGTCCATATGGGAACGATGGGATGGGTTGCTATGACAGTGGCTGCATCTATGTATTATGTTATCCCAAAGGTTTATAACACCGAGATTTACAGTGTTAAGCTTGCAAACACCCATTTCTGGTTCGTTTTGATAGGACAGCTCATATTCTCGATAACCATGTGGATACTTGGTATACAGCAGGGTAGCATGTGGAAGGCCATATCTCCTGAAGATGGAAGTCTTACCTATACATTTATGGAGTCAGTGCTTGCCAATTATCCCTACTGGAAGATGAGAACATTCGGAGGATTGCTTTTCTTCATTGGGCTATGCATCTTTGCCTATAACATCATAATGACCATTGTTAGGGCGAAGAAAACCGTCATGGCCGAAGGGAGGTAAAAATGGCAGGAGCGATTTATAAGAAACCAGTTTTGTTTACCATAGTGGTTGCGGTAGTTGTCCTTGCAGGGACGATTGTCATGATGGCTTTACCGATGCTTTCACCCCAGATGCATCCAAGGCTTGAAAATCTCAAACCCTACACAGTTCTTCAGCTTGCTGGAAGGGATGTCTACCAGGAAAATGGCTGTTTTTACTGCCATACCCAGACAGTAAGACCTCTTAAATCAGAGGTTATGAGGTATGGTGAATATTCAAAGGCAGGAGAGTTTGCCTATGACCATCCATTTTTGTGGGGTTCTAAGAGGACAGGGCCTGATCTTGCGAGGGTAGGTGGAAAATACACAGATAAATGGCATTACAAGCACTTCAATGACCCAAGAAAGTTATTCCAGGGATCAAACATGCCCTCATATGGGTGGCTTGCCGATTATCCTCTTGAGCCAGCTCAGGTCGAGGCAAGGATGAAGGCCCTGGGTCTACCCTATACAAAGGAAGAGATCGATGCCCTTTCTGATAAGACAAAACTCGATGCCCTCGTTGCCTATATGCAGAGCCTCGGGGCCGCTGTGCCGAGGAAGCCAAAACCACCTATGATAGCAAAGGGTGAGAAGAATCCCCTCTTAGGTAATCCTGAGGCAATTGCTGAAGGCAAAAAGATTTTTGAGATGAATTGTGCAGCCTGCCACGGCATCGATGCGAAGGGAGATATTGGTCCAGATCTAACAGATAAGGAATGGGTCTATGTCTCGGAGCCAATCGGTGATGATACCATCTTCTTTATCATTGCCGATGGAACAAAAAAGGATCAGGAATTCGAAGGCAGGAAGGCGAAGGGTGGTATGCCTTCCTGGGGGGAATTCTTCGGAAAAAAGAAGATTTGGTCCCTTATTTCATACATAAGGTCACTTGAAGAAAAGGAATAGGAGGTGTACAGATGACAGAGGACATAGACAGGATTGAGGACATGGAGAGGGAAGACACAAAAAAGAAATTACCAATAGGTTGGCTCTTACTTTTTATCGGGCTTATTGTATGGGGAATATTTTACAGTCTTGCCTATACACCAGAGATAAGCGGATGGAGCCAGGAAAAGCAATACCTTGAGTCTTTAAAGAAATAAGGTCTCACCCCCTGGAGAGGGAGTGTACCCCTCCCACCTCCCTCTCCACCCCTTCCCCTTTTTGTGAGGAAGATACATGTTTGAGACAACAGAATACAGAACATATAAAAAACCAAAGAAATCTCTGGGCATCAGAAGGTGTGGTAGATGTGGCTCTTTTTTTCTTACTGATCTGAGGGGATGTCCTAAATGGTGCTTTCTATGCAAAAAGATTATTAAGACGGAGTATCAGAGGAAATATAATAAGAGGTTACCAAAGACATAATGATTTCTAAAAAACCACTAAAAATGCGATCGCTAAGATGGATCACTGAGGTCCTTCAGGCCCTTATCATTATTGGTTTGCCCTTTGTTAAGATAAGGGGAGAAAGTGCCCTTCGTTTTGACATTCCCTCGCTGAGACTTCATGTCTTTGGCTGCACCATCTGGATGCAGGAGTTTTTTATTGTCCTTGTTGCGACTATATTCTTTACACTTTTGATCATCTTTATAACCCTTGTTTTTGGCCGTATCTGGTGCGGATGGCTCTGCCCCCAGACAGTAATAGTGGATTTTACGCCTTTCGTGGATAAGTCAAAGAAAAAGGGATTTATGTACAAACTGATGGCCTATTCTCTGACATTTTTGATATCCATTATAGTTGCAGCATCACTTATCTGGTATTTTGTCTCTCCCTACGAATTCATACCTAACTTAGCCGCAGGACAACTCAGTGCAACCACATGGGGATTCTGGATAGTTATGACGATCGTTATATTTTTAAACTATGCCCTTTTGAGACATAAGTGGTGTGCCAGTGTATGTCCCTATGCAAAGCTTCAGAGCGTAATGTTTGACAAAAGTACATTGATCATTGAGCTTGATCCAAAAAGGTCTGAGGAATGTATAAACTGCCTTAGTTGTGTAAGGGTATGCCCAACAGGCATAGACATAAGAAAGGGTCTTGATGCAGCGTGCATCAACTGCGCTGAGTGTATAGATGCCTGCAATAAGGTCATGTCCCGATTCAATAAAAAAGGTCTAATCCACTATGCCTTTGGAACAGGTGGAGAGGGAAGAATATTTCGCCAGAACTTCTTTATAGTAGGTGGATTTGTCCTACTATTTCTGGCATTTTATGTTTACTTAATGATTACCAGGACAGGTCTGGATATTGCTGTATTACCCCATAACATGGAGCCGAGGATAACAAAGGATAACAGGGTAATAAATGCCTATGTCCTTTCAATTAAAAACATGCTAAACCATGCAGTGGATCTGGAGGTTAAGGTGGATAGATTTGATGAGACCCTTGTCCAGTCAATAACAGAACCGATCCATCTTGAACCAGGAAAGATGGATAAATTCCCCCTTTTCCTGAAGGTGCAAAAAAAGGATGGGATGAAGATAAAAAAGGTGAGAATTACATTTATTGATAAATCAAGAGATGTAGAGATAAAAAGAGATATAAATTTCGTAGTTCCCGATGAGATATAAGATCTTGATACTTTTAGTCCTGATGACAGGCGTTATGGCTATTACCTCGGCAATCCTGATTGGGATAACAAAGCAGGATCTGCTGGTTGAGGAGCATCCCTACGAGGCAGGCCTCGAGTTTGATAAAAGGATTAAGGAATATTCGAAACTCGGATGGGATATAGACACTATACGGGTTGAAGAAAACAAACTCATGATAAGGTTAATAGATAGAGATAAAAGACCAGTAGAAAATGCATCTGTTGAATGCCTGGTGAATAAATGCGCAGATATTCACAGGAAAAATTACAGGTGTAGTTATATAGATAAGGGGTTATATAAGTGCATTATTGATATAAAAGACGCGGGCTGCCTTGATCTGAAGGTCAACGCCCGGATCGGGAATAATACGATGAGTTTTGATAGAAAGATCATCAAGGGTCAATATTAAAAATTACAAAGGAGGTTGCCATGTCAGATGATGTAACAAGACGTCGTTTCCTCGAGATAGGCATCTGCACTATAACAGGTGCGATAGCCCTGGGAATTGGAGGGGCGGCACTAACATCTATTGGAGCCCCAGCAATAACAAACAGGCGTGAAGGGAAATGGATTGAGGCTGGCAAGGCGGAGGAGCTTGTGCCAGAGCAATTTAACAGGGTTAGCATCCTTTATGATGCAAAGGATGGCTGGCTTGAGGGAAAGGTCAAACAACTTGTCTATGTGAAGGTAGTGGGGGAGGAAGTATTAGCCCTTTCTGCTACATGTAGCCATCTCGGTTGCAATGTGAACTATGATGAACAATCAGGTGGATTCAAATGCCCCTGTCATTCTGGTGTTTACGATGCATCGGGGAAGAATATTAGTGGCCCACCGCCAAAACCACTTACGAGGCTTGAGGCAAAGATCGAGGATGGAAAGCTTTTCATTAATACAGCTATAAAGGAGGCTTAAAGTGATTGGTAGATTAATAGATGTATTTGAGAGCAGGTTTAAGTTTAAGGAGGACTTCAAGAAAAATGTTCTTGATCACCCCGTCCCTGAGGGGATTAATTTCACATACTGTTTTGGTGGCATCACCTTTCTACTCTATATACTTCTTGCTGTAACAGGAATAACGATGCTCTTTTTCTATGTCCCGTCAGTAGACCATGCCTTTACCACGGTTGAGTATATAACCTTTGACCTTTCCCTCGGAAATCTGATAAGGGGAATTCACCACTGGTCTGCCCATCTGATGATAGTCTTTGTTTCGCTCCATATGCTTAGGGTATTTGTGTATGGCGCATATAAAAACCCGAGAGAATTTAACTGGGTCACGGGTGTATTTCTTTTTGGTATAACCCTTGCTTTTGGCTTTACAGGCTATTTACTCCCCTGGGATCAAAAGGCATACTGGGCAACAAAGGTTGGAGTTCTTATGCCAAAGAGCCTGCCTGGCATCGGTCAATTTCTATCTTATCTACTAATGGGTGGCGATGAACTGGGTTCACTCACTTTATCGAGATTCTTTGCGATTCATGTAGCTGTGCTTCCAATACTTACTGTGATCTTCCTTGCTGGACATTTCTGGGTGATAAGAAGACTTGGTATAAATAAACCGCTATAGGTACAGGAGGTCAAGATGTCAGAAGATAAAAATAATAAAAAGCAGATGGTCTTTTACCCAAACTTTCTTTTTCGTGAAGCAATAGCTGCCCTTGTCATGGTTATTATTGTAGTGGCAATGGCTCTGCTACTGCCAATGAAGGTTGGTGACCCTGCTGATCCTTCTGATTCCTCTTTTAAGCCGAGACCTGAATGGTATTTCATGGCTCCCTTTTTCCTATTGAAGATATTTCCATCGTCTCTTGAGGTAATACCAACCGTTGTTGGTCCTCTGGCAACCTTTATATTTTTTCTGATATTGCCATTCATTGATAAAAATCCTGAGAGACATCCAAGGAAGAGAAAACTGGCAATGTCATTGATGGGAGGTGGTGTGTTATTGACTATTTTGTTTACGATCCTGGGAATAATGGCTAAGTAATGACCGTTGGTCATAGGTTTAACATTAAATTAAGGAGGTTGGTTATGAAAAGGTTAGTTTTTCTGATATGCCTTTTGCTTGTGGTATTTGCAATCAGCACAGCCTTTGGTGAGACTGTTATTACCGCAAAGAAGGTATCAAAGGACCCTGTGGACATCACAAGCCCGGAGTGGGCATCAGCGAAGGAGACAACGATTGTCAATGAGGGTGCCTCTGGTGGACCCTTTGAAAAGAAGAAACTCGAGGTCAAGGTCAAGGCAGTTTACACAAAGGGAGGCAATATCTCTCTTCTTCTGTCGTGGCCTGATAGCGAACAGAGCATAACAAAAGAGGCATGGAAGTTCTCCAAAGGAAAATGGGAAAAACAGAAGGGCGATGAGGACAAGGTTGCCATTAACTGGGAGATCAAGAGGATAAAGAACTTCGCCACAAAGGGATGTGCTGTTGTGTGCCATTCAGAGGCAAAAAACACAGAGGACTGGAAATATCATACAGAAACGGCTACAGAGCGAGGCGATATGTGGATATGGAGGGCATATACGAGCAATCCATTAGGACATGCTGAGGATGGTTATGTTGATGATGATTCAAGAAAGGCTGATGCTGGAACTGGAAAGGCTAAGAAAAACGAGGCTGCTGATAAGAAGAAACCAAAATATATGCAGGATCCGGCAAAGAAGCCAACCCTGCCCGGCTTTCTAATAGATGGTGAGACTGTGGAGATCAAGGACTACAGCAAGTTTAAGGAAGGAGATGTGGTTCCATCATGGATACTCTCTAAATTTTCAGGAAGCATGGCTGACATAACAGCAAAGGCAAATTGGGCAAACGGAAGATGGACAGTTATGCTCCAGAGAAAACTCGAGACCAGTGATAAAGAAAACGATGTGCAGTTCGATACAAGAAGGGATTACAACCTTGGCATAGCTGTTTTCAATGACTCATCGAAGCATAATAGCTACAACTCTCCTCCTTTGAAACTGAGGTTTGACTGATAACGATTGATAAGGAGCAAGCATGATTTAAGCTTGCTCCTTTAGTTATAAATATAAAGTAAAAAAAGGGGTATAGAATGCTGTGGAGTGGATGGATCTTTTTTGGTTTTACTATAGCACTATTCATAGCCTTTGTGGTTGTTGTTATCCATTATTACAATCCTAAAAGGAAAGAAAAGATAGAAAAGCCTAAATATAGACTCTTTGATGATGACGATGAAAGGAACGACATATCATGAGTGAGTTAAGGAGTAGAGACTCTGATAATCAGATAGAAGATCAGTCAGGACAGGACAAAAGCTTAACGATCAGGACGAGGTTTTTCCTGCCGCCTCATATTGAGGTATTAATGCCTGGATTGATGTTGACGGCAGCCATATCTGCGCTTGCACTACATACAGGGGCAAAGCTTACATATGTCACTCCTCTAATTGGGGCAATGGGCATAGGAATGCTCCTTAGGAATGCCTTTATAATACCACCAGCTTACAAGGCAGGGATATTCTTCTCCATGAGACAGATCTTAAGATTCGCCGTTGCACTCCTCGGTATAAGAATAACCTTCGATAAGATTATAGGGCTCGGCTGGGAAGGCTTGGTTATAGCCCTTGTGCCTTTATGTTTGACAATGATATTGACTATATTGATGGGAAGGCTCCTGAAGGTGTCACAGGCATCATCGCTTTTAATCGCCACCGGTACATCAATATGTGGTGCCTCTGCTATTCTTACAGCCGGTGCAATCACGAGGTCAAAAGACGAGGATATTATTGTGGCTATAAGCTCGATAACTGTTTTTGGGACCATTTCTATGCTTACTTACCCGTTGATTTTTAAAACAGGGCTATTGCCACTAACAGAGACGCAGTATGGCCAATGGGCAGGTGCATCAATACATGAGGTGGCACAGGTGGTAACTGCAGCATTTGGGGGTGGTGAAATGAGCGGAGAGATCGGCATTCTTATAAAGCTCACCCGTGTTGCAGCTCTGATACCGGTAGCCCTGATACTATCGTATCTTACGAACCGTGGCATCATCAAACATGGAGAAGCCCATGAGGAAAAGTCTATTACATTTCCATTCTTCCTGTTGGGTTTTATCGGCATGGTTATATTAAACTCCTTTCAGTTCTTTACACCAAAGGCTGTTAAGTGGATAGAGTTTTTTGACATGTTTCTTCTCACCATGGCAATGGCAGGGATGGGGCTGGAAACGGATTTCAGGCAGTTGATGAAGGTTGGCTACAGGCCGCTGTTCTTAAGCATCTTTGCAACGGGCCTCATAACATTTATTAGCCTTATATTGATAGTATGGCTAAGCTCATTGCAATAATCAGGACCTGCCTTCCATTTTTGCGGTGTTAATTTCTATATCTTATTTCTTTAGTGCTTGCCTTTTAGGATACTAATCATTTTTTAAAAATTATATATAAATACTAATGTAATGTGATATAATTTTTTTAGATGCTCATTTAAGAGCATTTATTTTCAACTGGGAGGGTAAGTTATGAACGACTACCGTTATGACTACCAGACAGTGAAGGGTTTTATTGTCTCTTCTATCTTCTGGGGTGTTGTGGGGATATT
>JBKBUA010000277.1:0-929 GCA_046290845.1 Thermodesulfovibrionales bacterium | reverse complement strand
ACACCAGACCAGATAAGGAGTTTTGAAGAGATAAGGGCTGATATGGAATCTGATAGACCGATGGATAGACTGCTCTGTGGAGATGTAGGATATGGCAAGACAGAGGTTGCAATGAGGGCTGCCTTCAAGGCGGTCTATGATGGCAAACAGGTGGCTGTGCTCGTGCCAACAACGATCCTCTGCGAGCAACACTATTATACCTTTACGGGTAGATTCAGGGCCTTTCCAGTAAAGATAGACTACCTCAGCAGATTCAAGTCAAAGGCCGAGCAGGCCTCGACCCTTAGGGCACTTTCAAGGGGAGAGATAGATATAATCATAGGAACCCAGGCCCTTCTCGGAAAGGATATATCCTTTTACGATCTCGGTTTGTTGATAATCGATGAGGAGCACAGGTTTGGTGTTGCACAGAAGGAGAGGATAAAGGAGCTGAAAAAGGGGGTAGATGTATTGAGCATGACAGCAACACCGATACCGCGGACATTACAGATGGCCTTATCAGGAATAAGGAATATGAGCATTATCGAGACACCACCTGAGGAGAGGATTGCTGTCAGAAGCATTCTTTCTGTTTTTGATAAGGAGTTTATAAAAGAGGCTATAGAGAGAGAATTGAGCAGGGGAGGACAGATACTATTTGTTCATAATTTTATCCATGACATAGAGGATATGGCAGAGATAATAAGGACACTATTTTCCGATGTAAGGTCAGAGGTCGCCCATGGGGATATGCCTCCCAAGAGGCTCGAAAGGATAATGATCGACTTTATGAAGGGAGAGATAAAGATACTTATTGCAACGAATATAATAGGATCTGGCATAGATATCCCCTCTGCCAATACCATAATAATCAACAGGGCTGATAGATTAGGACTTGCAGACCTCTATCAGTTAAAGGGAAGGGTTGGGAGGAGTAATGTGAGGGCCTA
>JBKBUA010000276.1:0-932 GCA_046290845.1 Thermodesulfovibrionales bacterium | reverse complement strand
CTGCAGAGGCTGGTAGGACAGGCAGGATATAGGATACAAGATACAGGATACAGGATACAGGATACAGGATATAGTCCCGCCTTCGGCTGGATTTAAAAGGCATGGCCAATGCTGAAATGTACCTCACCAGTGCTTTCACCTCTCTCTTTCATCAATTTATGGCCATAATCAATCCTGAGGGGACCAACCGGCGTATTATATCTCAGGCCTATTCCTGCTGTATATTTGAGTGATAGATTCATATCATTGACCTTATGCCATACATTGCCACCATCAACAAAAGTAACGACACTGAAGCCCTTTCCTATGTAATTCCTCAATTCAAGGTTTGTTACTAAGAAGGCGTTACCACCTGTTGGTGTTCCGTCAGCACCCTTAGGCCCAAGCATGTCCTGCTCATAACCCCTCACGGTGTTTCTGCCACCGACAAAGAATCTTTCAACAAGCGGTAAATCCCTTGTTGAACCAAAACCCTGGGCAATTCCTGCTCTCAATGAGAGGGCAAGAATAGACCTCCTCGTTACCTCTTTGTAAAAGCTTGCATTCATCATAACCTTAATAAAGTCTGTCTCTGATAGTAAAAGGCCTGATGCAGCCTTGATTGTCAGACCTGCGAGGATGCCCCTTTTGGGATCAAAGGGATTATCCCTTGTATCATAAATCAAACCAGGTCTTATGGCGCTTATTGCTAATGTACCTGTGTCCTCTCTCGACAGTATTACATCAGGCTTGACGTCAAAGGTCTTCACGACAGAGAATTCATAATATAGTTCACCCTTAAGAAAATCTGTCAGGTTCCTCTCGATCCCTCCTGTAAGAGTATGTCTCGTAAGCCTGTATCTTATCTCTCCTGTATCTATATTCTTTTCCTTTCTGTCCTCCCTGAGGGCAAGGACCCTAAAAGGTAGTGGCCTGCCGAGGAACCAGGGTTC
>JBKBUA010000275.1:0-964 GCA_046290845.1 Thermodesulfovibrionales bacterium | reverse complement strand
TTATTGTCAAGCTGTCTCTTCTGAAGAAACCTGTTCATGGCGGTCATTATATCTGTGCTACCGATTACACCTGTACCAACAGAAAGGCCCTTAGCTGAAGGGAACACCCAGGAATAAAGATGAGGGGCATGGTCTGAGCCAAGCCAGAACTCGCAGAAGTCTGTACTGCCATCTATCTTTTCTGATACCGTTATGAACGAAGGGATAGGTCTAAGACCCGCTGATAGGCGTGTCCTCGAGTTAACACCATCTGAAGCAATAACATAATCTGATCTGAACGAAACTCTTTCGCCAGCAATAATAACCTCTGATGTTATCTGCCTGCCCGTATCTTTAAACCCTAAAAACTCCCCTTCAATAATTTTGACCCCTGCCTTTTTAGCCTCTTGCCTGAGGACCGAATCAAATTCCTGCCTGTCCACAATAGCTATAAAGCCACCCTTAAGGGGTATATCGAGGATATTGCCCGTAGATGAAACAATCCTCATCCTCTCAACCCTTTTCTTTATTGTCTCTTCAGGGAGTGAGAGTTCCTCAAAGGCTGGCGAGGGGATGCCACCACCACAGGGTTTTCTAAAAGCAAGATTCCTTTCGATGAGGATGGTATCTATACCATGCCGCGCAAGGGTTCTCGCTGCCACAGAGCCAGCAGGCCCACCACCTATGACGAGAACCTTGATGCGTGACCCATAATGCATAATGCGTGACCCGATAATGGTTTAATTCTTGTATCTTGCATCGTGTATCCTCCCATCACCCATCACAGATTACGACTCCACGCATAACTCGTCACGAAAGATTAACTCAGGAGTTGCTGATTTACCTTGATCTTCATGCCCCTTTTAAGCCCCTCAACATAAGACTTAACAGCCCCCTCTCTCACCGCATTAAGCATTGCCTGTTTCAGGGCCTCTTCCTTAACATCGGTCTGAGGTTGGGGTAAGTCTATGGATTCACCAATGAG
>JBKBUA010000274.1:0-1009 GCA_046290845.1 Thermodesulfovibrionales bacterium | reverse complement strand
AGCGTGATACTGGCAGGCCTCGTGCCAATAATGTTCAGCCACGGCACAGGAGCGGATGTCATGAAAAGGATTGCTGCACCAATGGTAGGCGGTGTAATAACATCAACGATACTCGAACTGATAATATATCCAGCGATATATATGATATGGAGAGGAAGAACCGTAGATAGGTGAATGGTGACGGGAGGATACACGATGCAAGATACAAGATTCAAGATGCAAGATTCAAGATAAAATCCTGTATCCTGTATCGTGTATCCTGTATCATATATCGGGTCACGGATCACGCATCACTCGTCATTTTGAACCACTCCTCATCTAATTGCTATATTTACTGCAAAGTCTTTCTATAAATACCTGAATTTCTTCAGGTTTCAGAAGCTCATCTGGCATTTTTTCATTCAATCTAAGAGCATTGGCTATCTTTTTCATTAGATTGACAACAGAGTATCTTATTGCTTCTGTGGGAAAGGTTTCCGGAACATTGTTTATAATGAGGTGCTCTGTATACCACGTATCCAGTGTAGGCGTAAGACCCGCGCAATCATCACCGCTATATCTTTTTGCTTTTCCCCCTTTAGCCAGGGCCATGTCAATTATACCTGTTCTCACAAGTTGAAGCCCTCGGACCGCAGGATTTGACCCCTGACCATGTCTACCCCTTGTGAGAGGTAAAAATTTTGTGACATTAATACCAGAACAATAAATAAAACCTGAAAAGGTTTCAGAAGGCATAATTATGAAATAAAAAAAATCATTTACATATTTCATACTATATTATACCATTAAACCCCTTCACCAATTCACCAATTCACCAAATAAAATATGTTAAAATCATGCAATGAAAAGGTATAAGTCACTTTCCTTTAAGAATGTAAAGACCTATTCTCTCAGGTCCCGAAAGAGTAAGGTTGAGATTGAACTTGCAGCGAGACCGTATAAAAAAGGTGACTCCTTCAAGTCTTTTCTCAACTCCCTGCCTTCATACTTAGCTGCCTCTGACCTTAAG
>JBKBUA010000273.1:0-1041 GCA_046290845.1 Thermodesulfovibrionales bacterium | reverse complement strand
GGGTTGAATCAGGAACTTGAGAGGGCTCTCAGGGTCGCTGACTTTCTCGAATTTGCTGAACTAATAGCTATTGATGCCCTTCACAGAAAAGAATCCTGTGGTGCCCATTTTCGAGTGGAATTTCAGACACCTGACGGAGAGGCCCTCAGGGACGATGAAAACTTCTGCTATGTAGCTGCCTGGGAGTATAAAGGCAAAGACGGGCCACCTGAACTTCATAAGGAGCCACTCATATTCGAGGCGGTTAAACCAACTGTAAGGAGTTATAAATGAACCTCACATTATTCATCTGGAGGCAAAAAGGACCAGATGAAACGGGCAAATTAGAGAGATATGAAGTGAGGGATATAAGCCCTTCTATATCCTTTCTGGAGATGCTCGATATATTGAACGAGAACCTCATCAGAGAAGGGAAAGAACCTGTTGCCTTTGATAGTGACTGCCGTGAGGGCATATGCGGGACGTGCTCTATGGTAATAAACGGAATTCCCCACGGTCCGATGGAGAAGACAACGGTCTGCCAGCTCCACATGAGACACTTCAGGGACGGTGACACTTTATACATAGAACCATGGCGCGCAAGGGCCTTTCCACCAATCAAGGATCTAATTGTCGACAGGTCTGCCCTTGACCGAATCATTCAGGCAGGTGGATATATATCTGTTCACACTGGTGGTGTTCCTGATGCAAATGCCATTCTGATACCAAAAAAAGATGCTGAGGTAGCAATGGACGCAGCAGAATGTATTGGCTGTGGTGCCTGTGTTGCTGCCTGTCCCAATGGCTCAGCCATGCTATTTACAGCAGCAAAGGTAACTCATCTATCAATGCTTCCACAGGGAAGGATAGAGGCAGCAAGAAGGGTTTGCCTTATGACAGAGGCGATGGAGAAAGAGGGGTTTGGTAGTTGTAGCAACCATTATGAATGCGAGGCAGCCTGTCCGAAAGGGATCAAGGTGGCCTTCATTGCAAAACTGAACAGGGAATTCATTAAGGCAAAGTTCCTCCTCCTTTCATTTTAATGTTTGTATCTAAATGGAT
>JBKBUA010000272.1:0-1051 GCA_046290845.1 Thermodesulfovibrionales bacterium | reverse complement strand
ATGGAAAAATAGTCAAGGTCTTCACTCGTTATGGTGCTGATATCCTTTATAATCCTTTCGCCTTCCATACCAACCCTCGATACATATATTGCCTTTTCTACAAGACCATGATCAGAAAGAAATTTTCTTAAATCATCGAATCTCTTATCCACCTTCATAAAGACAAGCGTGTCAAAGGTTTTAATAACAGCCTCTTCAAGGTTAAAATAATTGGCAGGAATTATGGCTATCTTTTCATCAGCAAGTCCAAGATAGAGACCTGCCTCTGCTGCACTTGCATTTATAGATGAGATTCCTGGTACTATCTTTATTTTGAGTCCTGGCACCGATCCCTTTATCCTGCTTGAAAGATAGAAAAAGGTACTGTAAAAACAGGGGTCTCCGAGTGTTAAAAAGGCTGCGTCCGATTCTCCGAGATTATTTATAACCTCATCAGAAAGGGTCTCCCACCTATTCTGAATATCATCTGTAATATCCTTTGTTTTAATCATTGGGAAATGAAGTTCCACCACCTTTTTGTTGCTTACATCCACAACCTTACTTACTATTGAAAGGGCAAGGCTCCTGCCATCCTCTCGCCCCTTTGGAACGAAGATAACGGGCACATCCCTTATAAGCCTGACTGCCTTCAGTGTAAGGAGTTCGGGGTCACCTGGTCCAATACCTATGACATAGATGGTCGACATTGGTTTTAAATTATAACCGATTTGTTTAAAATATTGTCTATGATAGCCTTAATCCAGAGAGTGAGCAATGCCTATGTAGAGGTGGATTCCGGGATTATCTCCTCAATAGGTAGGGGACTTCTCGTTTTTATCGGGGCTGAGAAAGGTGATTCAGAAAAAGAAATAGACTATCTCGCAAGAAAGGTTTCACAACTCAGGATATTTGAAGACAAAGATGGAAAGCTCAATTATTCAGTAAAGGACATAGGTGGAGAAATACTCGTCGTATCTCAGTTCACCTTAATGGCCGACTGCAGAAAAGGCAATCGCCCATCCTTTGAAAGGGCAGAGAGACCTGAGAGGGCAAAGGTTCTATATGAGCTATT
>JBKBUA010000271.1:0-1070 GCA_046290845.1 Thermodesulfovibrionales bacterium | reverse complement strand
CAATTGCTATAGAATATAACCTTTCCATCTTTACTTTAGATAAACATTTTGAATATATCCCTGGTATTTCATTGTATAAGTTATAACTTTCTCTTTATCAATTATTGGCTTAAAAGGTCTTAAATTTCTTAACAGGCATCAACTACCTCAATTACCGCCCAGCCAAAAGGAAGAAGACCATTATTGTTTTGAGGTCTGGGACTGTCAGAGGCAAGCCAGAGAGTAGTTGAGTGGTCTTTGTATTCATAACGCATCTTGCCCTCTTTGTCTCTACCTATCATTATAGCTATCTTCCTGTTTCCCTCAATAGTAACTGCCTCTGCGCCTGAATGTCTGCCTATGCGAATTAAATAGGCGTCCTTTTTAAATCTGTCTTTAAATCTAATGTTTGCATCTATCCCTACTTGATGTTTTATGTTGAGTGCATTATGAAGAGGTTCTATCTCTTTTTTTAAATTGCCTGCATAAAACTGGTGTGCTGAAAGCAATAGGTTGTCAGCCGTTATTGGCTTTAATATACCTGCTCTTTCTTCAGGCATATTGATATTTATTGTCCCCTCAAAGACAGACCCTGGCTGAATAAACTCAAAGATCTGATAGACCTTGTCTTTATCAGCCATTGTTTCCTTATCGCTTTTTACCTTCTTTTTATTTATTGCATAGGCTATTTTTGTCTTTATCTCTCCAACAGGCAAGAGGTCTGAGACCTTGACCATTCTGAATGGGTCTGTATCGAACGCACCATTAAGGAGTTTTTGTTCAAGTTTCTTTGCCACTTTTTTCCGGCCGATTTGATTATATGTAGATTGTGGATTTTCTAAATCCTGCCTGCTCAACAAACCACAATTTTTCCAAAACTCCTTCGTCTGCGTGACTACAGATAGCACATATAAATATGCAGTCCTCATAGAGCCTTTTAACGAACTTCCAGGAATATAGGGCTGTTTTGTATTGGAATTGTATGCAGTTTTTTGCATTGTGAACTGGTTTATTACTACCTTTTTGTCAAAAGATGGCAAAGAAAGCACCTTTTTATAATGCTCAATCAACTCTGGCACAATATCAACCTC
>JBKBUA010000270.1:0-1072 GCA_046290845.1 Thermodesulfovibrionales bacterium | reverse complement strand
AAATAGCATATCTTTGATACCAAACCCTGATGTACTTCCTGAGAGCTACAGTCTTATTGGTTTAGGCTTCTCTTTCGGATTTGAAAACAGAGACAGCTATACAAGAGTAATAAGGCCCTTCTTTGATAGTAGTTTGACCTTTGATACTTTGGGAAGACCTGGAATCGGGCTATCGGGTGGTGTTGGTGGTGCTCTCTCAAGGCGTGATAATTTTTCCTTGGGTTTGTCTTATACTAACAACTTTATGAAGAGTACAGAGCCATCTTTTGAAAGTTTTCTTAAATACATAAGGTTATACTAAGTTAAGGTGAATCTATTGGGTTAGTTGAGGATTCAATGCTCAATTTCTTCCCCTTTCATTTTTATCTATTCAAAGCAATCTACTTCCCTATTGCTCCTTTATTCACTAATGGTCGTCTCCTCCCAGTTCAGGCTCGGTGTTTTTTTTTACACATGGGTTGCCCTGAAGATTGCTGAACTCACTGATAGACCATGGAGATTCCTTTTTATTAATGATGCTTGCCTCTGGAGGGCTCTCGGCACTGCTTACAAATGATATTATCTGTTTTGCCTTTACACCTGTGATTACCATGGCAACACTCAGGGCTGGGCTCAATCCTGTTCCCTTTAACAGACACTAGACCACAAAGGGCATAATTGCACTCCTTGTAAGGCTTTTTCTATTTTTTTATTTTTCTAACGGCAAAGCACGCACCACCCAAAAGTGCCGATAGAAAATTACAACCACAAGGCAGACCTTATTTTATACCTTTTTAAAGCTTTTTGGTACTCTTAAAACGGTATTTAAGACGGCCCTTTTGAAAAATCTATTTTATCTGAATCCTTGAATCCCCTAATCCATCAACTTTTTGCCCTCTCAGGCAATACCTCTCCCCCCTGTCTTTCTTTTTGTCCTCTTTTTAGAGACTTCTTATCCTGACAACTCTGCACACCTGAGCCTTATCCTCCTGAAATGTATAAATTTCTCCGTATCTGCATATAGCTTCAGACATAGCATCCTTGCATGTTCCACTACCTTGCCTGCTACCTCTATCAATATCCACCTTATGCT
>JBKBUA010000269.1:0-1098 GCA_046290845.1 Thermodesulfovibrionales bacterium | reverse complement strand
CCCTTCGAGAGGCCAAACTGGGTATGGGAGTGAAAGTCTCCAATTATCTGTAGCTTTTCGAATCTCTCGATTATGGGCTCTATCTTCTTGTGGTTTTTATCGTGGAATACAACCCCCTTATGTCTTCTATTAGCGGTCTGAAAACTAAAGGCATGCTCGATTATGAATCTATCTTCGAGCCTATAGCCGAGGAGGTAACCGAGGCATTCCCTCTTGTAAACCTCTGCTGAACTGAGGAGTATATCCATAAAGGCATTCTCAGAGAGATAGACCCTCATATTAGTTCGACCGCATCCCGCACCCATCCCACAGGGTAAGGTGAAGAGGTGAAGCGGTGAAGAGGTTTCACCCATTCACCCATCTTTACCCCTTCTTAGGCGGCTGTCCTACAGTAAGGACAGGGCATTTTGCGTTTCTCACAACCCTTTCAGCAGTGCTACCAAAGATTATCCGATCAAGACCCTTTCTGCTATGGGTTCCCATGATGATAAGGTCTATATCATTTTCCTCGGCAAATTTGAGTATCTCCTCATGGGGTACGCCTTTCAGCACCCTGTGCTCCATCTCTTTGTAACCCCTGAGTTCTTCTGTGCACCATCTTTCGCATTCCTTCTTTGCGTTATCCTCGATGTCTTTGTAAAGTTCATCCATGCTTATATGGGGCACATACCAGCCCGAGGCCTTTGCAATGTCATAGATAACATGGATGATATAAAGCCTTGCACCGTAATGTTTCGTAAGGTCAACAACATAGGGTACTGCATTAGCAGACCCCTCTGAGAAATCTGTCGGGAAAAGAATCTTCTTGATCACCATATCATGCCTCCCTTAAATATTTTGCCCCCTCCTCAGGGGAAGTTGTAAGGATATAAAAACCAGAACCCCATTCAAAGCCACTCATCCTTATAAGCCGTGGCATAACCTCTATGTGCCAATGGAAGTCCTCACCGAGGGTATGCCAGTGGTCCTTCCTCGGTATCCTGTTAGGAGCTGTGTGTATGACGAAGTTATAAGGCGGGTTATTGAGAATCTTTTTTAACTTTTTGATCATGGTCGACATCATTAATGACAGGTCCTCCATCTCAGAGCCAGCAATAT
>JBKBUA010000268.1:0-1100 GCA_046290845.1 Thermodesulfovibrionales bacterium | reverse complement strand
TGACTGAACAGGTCCCTGCCCTGCTGGCATTTCCTTCTTTTGCTCAACAGGTAAGGTCTTCTTAACTACAGAACCTCCTTTAGTCGTAGATATGGCAAGAAGAAGGGATGTTATCATAAAAACAACAGCCGCTATCGTGGTAAGCTTGCTAAGAAAGGTTGCAGCACCCCTGCTCCCGAAAAGGGTCTGGCTTGAACCACCAAAGGCTGCACCGAGTTCAGCACCCTTGCTGCTCTGTATCAAAACAATGAAGATTAAAAACAGAGACACGATTACATGGACTATAAGTAGTAAAGTAGTCATTATATCCCCCTTTTAAATTTTACAATCCTTTCAAAACTTTCTGGTTTCAGGCTTGCACCTCCAACAAGAGCACCATCCACATCAGGACAGGCCATAAGACTATCGATATTGTCAGGTGTCACGCTTCCGCCATAAACTATTCTTATTGTGTCAGCAATCTCTGAGATTGCTCTAATCTTTTCCCTTATAAAGGCATGGGCTTCCTGGGCCTGTTCAGGAGTGGCGGTTCTGCCAGTTCCTATGGCCCATACAGGTTCATAGGCTATAACGATAGCTGACAGATTAATATCCTTCAATCCTTCGTTAATCTGTCTCTTTAGCACCTCAAAGGTCATACCATCTTCCCTCTCCTTAAGGGTCTCACCAATACAGAAAATAACTTCAAGCCCATTTTTCAGTGAGGCCTTTACCTTTTTATTAAGTATCTCATCATTTTCGCCAAAGTACTGCCTTCTTTCTGAGTGTCCAACTATCACATAATGACAGCCGACATCCTTTAACATCAGAGGAGATACCTCACCTGTAAAAGCACCCTTTTCCTCATAAAAGACATTCTGTGCCGAAAGCCTGATATTCGAACCCTTTATTAGCTCAGCAACTGAATGAAGGGCAGTGAAGGGAGGAGCAATAACCATATCTGTATCGTCTATCCCTTTGACAGAGGGGATAAAGGTAGTAATAAAATCCCTTGCCTCAGCGATCGTCTTATTCATCTTCCAGTTAGCTGCTATAAAAGGTCTTCTCATAACTATGTAATTTAGATTATTAATAGTATTTATGTCAAGCCAGCTAACCAA
>JBKBUA010000026.1:16021-18577 GCA_046290845.1 Thermodesulfovibrionales bacterium | reverse complement strand
CTGCTCTATGATCTCTATTGCCTTGAGGGCATCCTCCTTCTCAACAGGTCTCAGCACACCGTTATTTTTCCTGTAGGCTGTAAGACCAACAGGTACCACTGCTATCGAGGCCACATAGGGATAGAATTTGTAAAGGTCATTGATTGTTCTCTGCAGCTCCTCTCCATCATTATAATCAGGACAGAGAACGATCTGGCAATGCATCTTTATCCTGTGGTCCTTGAAGA
This sequence comes from Thermodesulfovibrionales bacterium, assembly GCA_046290845.1. Taxonomy (GTDB): domain Bacteria; phylum Nitrospirota; class Thermodesulfovibrionia; order Thermodesulfovibrionales; family UBA9159; genus JBBIPQ01. Next base: position 18,350 of record JBKBUA010000026.1, on the reverse strand, counting down.
ACTTTATCTCCTTCAGGACATCAGTGGCCTTTGGATTTCCGAGGAGCTTATTTCTTAACTCCATTTCTGTGGAGTGAACGGATATATATAAAGGACTCAGGCGTTGCTCAATGATTCTCCTCTTTTCAGCCGGAGTGACATTTGTGAGGGTTATATAATTACCATATAAAAAAGACATCCTGTAATCCTCATCCTTAATATAAAGAGACCTCCTGAGTCCCTTTGGAAGTTGGCTTACAAAACAGAAGATACATCTATTCTTGCATGTCTTTACCTTGAAGTGCCTTAACTCGATGCCAGTATCATTGTCCTTTTTTTCTATTACGAGGGGGATTTTTTTACCTTTTCTCGATACTATGAGGTCGAGTTTTTCTTCATCGGCATAAAAGAGATAATCAATAAGGTCAGCAATCCTGTTGCCATTTATGGACATGATTACATCCCCTGCTTGAAGTCCTGCGACACTGGCTGGACTCCCCACCCTGACCCCATCTACAATGATACCATTCTTAATATGCACGGGATTCCCTGAGACCTCTATAAATATAATGCAAACCTGACAGTATTGTAAACAGTGCTGTCAGATATATGAGGTAACTATGAAGATCAGGCATGACAGGTATGTTTACATCGAGGAGGATATACCATATTAGAATCAACTGCAGACTTATGGCTATCTTCCCTGTTATTGAAGGCTCTACCTTTGCGGAATGGGAAACTAAATAAAATACGATCCAACCTGTAACTATAATTATGTCCCTGCTAATTACTGTTATGGTTAACCACAGTGGAATAAAATTGTAGACCGCTAAGAGTATGAAAGAGGTGACAAGGAGAAATTTGTCAGCCAGGGGGTCAAGTAATGTGCCGAGAGGCGTCTTTAATCCCTTCAATCTCGCTATTAACCCATCGAGGGTATCTGTTATAGCTGCGACTGAGAATATATAAAGGGCGTAATCATATCTCCTGTAAATCATCGAGGCAACAAAGAGCGGGAGGAGAATAATCCTCATTAAGGTCAGCGTATTGGGAAGATTTATCACGCCCATTTTATGGAATATTAAAGGGAAAGGAATCAAACTTGATTTTGATACCAGAGGGTTTGTAAAGGTTATTAGCCACTTTATCCGTTTTCAGGTATTTCATCAATAACATGGAATGCAGTCTCTCAAGGCCGAATCCTTTTTTTGAAGACAAATCGAGGGCATCAGAGATATATCCCTCTGCCCTTAATAAATGTCCCCTTAAGAGACTTAACTCACCCATTGATAACAAATAATATGCGATACCCCTTATATCGCCTGTTTTTTTAAAATTCCTGAAGGCCCTCTTAAATAATCCTGATGCCTCTTTGATCTCACCATTCATCATATGAACCATTCCCATGCTCCATATAGTGTAGGAATAACTGACAATGTCTCCTATCCCTTGATAAATTGATTCTGCCTTTTTCAGATATTTCATTGCCTCATCAAATTCATTTTTCATTCTAAGGGCATTACCAATTCCGCAGAATGAATAGGCCCTTCCGAATCTGTCCCTGATTTCCCTGAATATATTATTAGCCATTGAATAATAGTTCAGTGAATCATTAAATCTTCCGCTTACCCTTGATAGCCCACCGAGACTGCATAAACAATATCCTGTTGCAGCTTTGTCACCCTTTGATTCAAATATCTTCTTTGCCTTTTTTACTAGGACTATTGCCTTGCTTATATCACCTTTAATTCTGAGGGTGCCTCCTTCTGCCCATAAGGAAAAGGCCATTCCTTCCCTGTCATTAAGGCGTTTGTAAATATCCTGTGCCATTCCAATATATTTGAGTGCAGCCCTCCAATCACAGAGACCCCTATAAGACAGTCCAAGGCCTGACAGGGCATCAGCTAAGGACAGATCATCCTTTAATGCCTTTCCTATCCTGACAGCCTCCCTGTAGGCTTCTGTGGCAGAATTGAAGTCTCCCATTATTCTGAGGGTGTTACCCGTGGATAGAAGGCAGTAGAGTTCTCCTTCTTTATCGCCTGAGAGCTTGCAGTGTTTTAAATATTTTTTATAAGATGCTAAGGCCTCCTTAAATCGAGAGGTCTCTCTCAACTTATCCCCTTGCCGAAGATATTTATTCTTCATCCAGAATCTTCCTCAAGGCCTTAACAAGATCCCTGTAATCCTTTGCATTGAAGAAACCGGAGCCCATGACAAGGATATCCGCACCAGCCTGGGCAACCTCCCTGGCATTCTCGTATTTAATCCCTCCATCAACCTCAATAAGTGTCTGAAGCCCTCTTTCTCTAATCATGCTCTTTAATGTCTTTATCTTTTCGAGGACATG
>JBKBUA010000026.1:0-15922 GCA_046290845.1 Thermodesulfovibrionales bacterium | reverse complement strand
GGGTATGAATTCCTGTCCACCAAAACCAGGATTAACTGACATGACCAGGACGAGGTCGAGGTCATGAAGTATGTTGTCAAGGCTCCATACTGGTGTGGCAGGATTAAGTGAGGCACCTGCCTTAACCCCGCTTTCCTTTATCCAGTGAATTGTTCTGTGAAGATGAACAGAGGTCTCTATGTGAATTGTGAGCAGGTCAGATCCTGCCTTAATGAAATCTTTTATGTATCTATCAGGCTCTTCAATCATGAGATGAACATCGAGAGGCAGTTTTGTTATCTTTCTGATCGCCTCTACAACAAAGGGCCCTATCGTGATGTTTGGAACAAAGTGTCCATCCATCACATCGAGATGGAGCATATCCACCCCTGCTTCTTCTGCTGCCTTTATCTCCTCACCGAGCCTAAGGAAATCAGCAGAAAGTATCGAAGGTGCAATCTTAAACATTCTTAAACTTTACCCAAAAATCGAACGATCTTTGAGAGCCGATTATTCACCTGCCTTATTTAGATGTATCGTTTCTCCTGACTTGATTATGGAACCGGGCCTTGGTTTTTGTGAAATGACCTTACGCCCTGAACCCATAAATTCTACCTTAAGACCGAGTCTTTCTGCAATATCATCTGCCTCTTTTTCATCCTTTCCAATAAAATCAGGACAAAAAAAGACTTTTTGATAAGGGCCTGCGCTCACAATGAGGGATACAGTATCCCCTGGTCTTTCCTCTGGATCAGGCCTTTGTGCGATCACCTTTCCATTTTCTATCGTCTCGGAATGGACATATATGACCTTCGCAAGTCTGATGCCATTTTTAAGAATAACGGATTCAGCCTCATCTATTGAAAGCCCTGTAACCTCAGGGGTCAAAAGTGCCTTTGGCCCCTTACTTATAAATACCTTTATTCCCCTGTTCTCTTTTACCTTATTATTTGACGGGATATCCTGTCTTGAAATGTGGCCAGGTGGAATGACAGGGTCATACTCCTCTCCCTCGACCTTCAGATATAACCCCCTTTTAGAGACCAGAGAATTGGCCTCGGGAAGGCTCAACCCCCTGAGTTCAGGAACCTCAACGGTCCTGCTGAAACTCAGGATGGTGAAGGTCAGGTACCCTGTTATTATGACAACAGCGAAAAAGAGAAATAGGTATAGGATTCCTGAAAGTATCTTATTCAGTTTTATCAAACCCTGTCCTCTCCATTAGGGACAAAGACCTTTATTGCCTCTTTGACCTTCTCCAGACTCACCCTCGTATTAAAACACGGCCCAAAGGGCCTCTCATTAGGTATCCCGATTACGGGCATTGGAAAGGTATCGGCAATGCCACTGCTCAAGTCCCGTTCGCAGGCAACAGCAACAATCGCCTCGGGACGGGCATCACTGACAATCTTTCTTGCGAGATTCCCTCCTGTTGCAATGAAGAGTTTGAGATTGTTTTCATCGGCTATCTCAATGAGGTCCTTTATCTCGCAACGACCACACCTCTTGCAGTTATAGATATTGTGGGTTATTCTTATATCACATTCATTAACCTGCAAACAGTGTGGTAATAGGAGAAGAATCCTTTCTGCCCTGGGTCTTTCTTTCCTAACGAGACGGTTATTAATATCGATTACAATAGCCTGTAGCCTCTCCTTCTTCTCTTTAGAAAATGACCCGATTACCATCATAACAGGATAAAGGACCTTTAATGTTAATCCCCTTAGAAATCTCGGTATCATAACGCAGATCCCTGAATGAGTCTCCTTCCCTGAAGAAAGGCCCTTATATTCATTTGGGACCTTCCAGAGGGCTGCAGCTCTAAGATGGATAAAAGACCTTTGCCCGTCCCGATAAGCAATTCATCCTTTGTCACCTTCTCTATAATGCCGGGCCGACCCTCTGAATTTAATGGTCTTGCCTTTATTATCCTTACCCTTTCGCCGCCAATGAAACAATGGGCGCCGGGCCATGGATATGTACCTCTTATCAGATTAAATATCTCTCTGGCAGTCTTGTTCCAGTTAATATCTCCGTCTTCCTTTTTTAGCGGTGGCGCAAATGATGGTTCCCCCTCCTGTGGTCGGGGTTTTAAACTACCATTCCTTATACCTCTTACAGTCTCTATAAGGAGGGATGCCCCTATCTCTGATAGCTTTCTGCTAAGGCTCTCGGCATTATCATCCTCATTTATCCCTAATTCCTGCTTTAAAAAAACAGGGCCTGTGTCGAGGCCTTCATCCATGAGCATCGTGGTGACCCCTGTTGTTTCTTCACCATTTATAAGTGCCCACTGAATCGGGGCAGCACCTCTGTATTTTGGAAGAAGAGAGGCATGGAGATTAATGCAACCTCGTAAAGGAATATCAAGAATCCTCCTGGGAAGTATCTTACCATAGGCAACGACAATGATGAATTCAGGCAGGATTTCAGATAGTCTTAATATAAGGTCATCATCCTTCAGGGTTAATGGTTCTATGACCTGAATACCCATTTCCTTTGCCGTGATCTTTAAAGGTGCTGGCAAAACTTTATGTCCCCTGCCTTTAGCTCTGTCAGGTTGAGTTACAACAAGTGGTATATCTTCGCCTGCCTTAATAAGTGCCTTTAGAGAAGGAACAGCAAATTCAGGTGTGCCAAAGAATATGATTGACACCTCTAAACCCTCGCAAGGGCCTTCTTGTATCTCTTTTTAAAGAACTCCCTTTTTATCCTGCTGATCCTGTCGATAAGGAGAATGCCGTTTAGATGATCTATCTCATGCTGTAAAGCCCTCGAAAGCAAACCCTCGCCTTCTATCTTAATCTCCTTGCCATCCCTGTTTAAACCTTTAACAACGACCCTTTCTGCCCTCTTAACTGTAGTTATATATCCAGGAAGACTGAGACAGCCTTCTTCACTGTCTATCTCCCCCTCTGTGCTTACAATTTCAGGATTTATAAGCACTATAAGAGGGGTCTTTTCTCCCTCCTTAACGCTCACATCTATGACAATTATCCTTTTTGATACTCCCACCTGAGGTGCAGCGAGGCCGATGCCAGGGGCAGCATACATGGTCTCTATCATGTCATCAATGAGCTTAAGTATCTCCCTGTCTATATTAAGGACAGACGATGCTCTTTCTTTTAAAACCTCTTCAGGATACTTTTTGATTTCAAGCAGTGCCATGCTGTATTATATCATAATATCAGGGCTCGATGATATTCCTTATATCAAGAGCTGGCAGGAGGGTTCATGAATAATGATGTAGTTCTCAAGGTAGACATGCCCGATGTCGGGATTCCGAGGAGGGGTAAGGTAAGAGACATTTATGACCTCGGAGATAAACTCCTTCTAATTGCTACAGACAGGATATCAGCCTTTGATGTTGTCCTTCCTGTCGGGATACCAGGGAAGGGCAAGGTCCTGACAGGCATCTCCCTTTTCTGGTTCAAGGAGATGGAAGAAATAGTGAGAAACCATCTTATTACAGCAGATGTGGATGAATTTCCCGATGAGCTCAAGAAATACAGAAAGCTCTTAGAAGGCAGGAGCATGCTTGTTAAGAAGGCAAGGCCCTTTCCAGTGGAATGTATAGTAAGGGGTTATCTATCAGGGAGTGGGTGGAAGGAATACAGGGAAAAGGGGATGGTCTGCGGGATAAGGCTGCCTGAAGGACTCGTTGAATCATCGAGGCTTAATGAGCCCATCTTTACCCCCTCGACAAAGGCAGCGGAGGGGCATGATATTAATATCTCCTTTGAGGAGATGAAAGGTATCATTGAAAAAGATAGGGCTGAAAGACTCAGGGACTTAAGCCTCGCAATTTACTCAAGGGCAAGAGATATCGCGGAAAAAAAGGGTATAATCATTGCCGATACAAAATTCGAGTTCGGCCTTCTCGATGAGGAGATAATACTGATTGATGAATTACTAACCCCTGACTCCTCCCGTTTCTGGTCTAAAAAGGATTATAGGGTAGGGCAGGGTCAGGACAGTTATGATAAGCAGATAGTGCGGGATTATCTATTGACCCTCAACTGGGATAGGAGACCACCAGGACCTCATCTGCCAGAGGATATAATAAGAAAGACCTCTCAAAGGTATAGAGAGATAATGGAGATACTGACATGTTAATGAGGAGAGGTCTTTTATTGATATCATGGTTACTTATCGTGTTAATTCTCTCTACAATACCTGTACCTAAAACTGATGTAGGGCCAAAGGGTCTTGATAAGATTGTCCATTTTACAATTTATGGAATAACGGCATTACTTTTCTGGAAGTTTCTTTATAATAAGGGAGGCCAGGGAATAATCGCTTTAATCTCTGTTTTAACTGCAACCCTTTATGGCCTCATAATAGAGTTAATCCAGTCTCTCCTCCCCTATCGTTCCTTCTCTGTTAGTGATATACTGTCTAACTTCCTCGGTGCAGTGACCTTTGTCGTCTTATGGAGGATAAACCCTTTTCAGACATTAAGATGAAGATACGTTTTTTAGGGGCTACAAGGAATGTTACAGGTTCCTGTATATATTTTGAGACAGGTTCGATTAAAGCACTAATAGATTGTGGTCTTTATCAGGGTAACAATAATCTTGAGTTAAATAGAAGACCCTTTCCATTTAAACCATCAGAAATAGAATACCTCTTTCTTACCCATGCCCACATAGACCATTCAGGCCTGATCCCAAAACTCGTCAGGGAAGGCTTCAAGGGCAGGATAATCACAACGCCTGCCACAGCAGACCTAACAGAATTGATGCTCTATGATGCCGCCCATATCCAAGAGCTTGATGCCGAGACAGAAACCAGGAAATCCCTTAGGGCAGGTGGAGAACCTGTATATCCTCTTTATACGGTTGAGGATGTTAAAAGATCCCTCCAGTTCTTTCATATGGTTCCCTATGACAAGGTAGGACATACTGGCTGGGACATCAAATACCGGTTCAGGGATGCAGGTCATATTCTCGGCTCATCAGTTATCGAGATATGGTTTCAAGACGGTCCTGAGGAAAGGAAGATCGTATTTTCGGGAGACATCGGCAGGATCGGGAATCCTATAGTGAGGGACCCTGAGAAGATCGAAGAGGCAGATTATGTAGTGGTTGAATCGACCTATGGGAACAGGCGTCACAAGGGTCTCAGGGAGACCGTCGATGAATTTGTCGAGGCAATTAAGGTAACCTTTAAACGGCGCGGTAATGTCCTTATCCCTGCCTTTTCTGTCGGAAGAACACAGGATATCCTCTATATACTCAATAGTCTCGTCAGTGAAGAAAGGCTCTATAACATTAATGTCTATGTGGACAGTCCCCTCGCAGAAGAGGCTACAAAGACCTATCTTGCCCATCCAGAGTGTTTTGATGAGGAGGCAATGAAGAGATTAGAAAGGGGTATAAAGGGAGAGGCTATAAAATTGAGATTTACCCCTTCGGTGAATGACTCAATGGCATTGAATAAAATCAAATCCCATGCGATAATAATTGCAGGTAGCGGCATGTGCGAGGGTGGAAGGATAAGGCACCATCTAAAGCATAATCTCTGGAGGCCTGAGTGTTCTGTTGTATTTGTAGGTTTCCAGGCAAAGGGGACCCTCGGTAGAAGGATAGTGGATGGCGCTCCTGTGGTTCGGATTTTCGGTGAGGATATAGCTGTAAAGGCAGGCATATATACACTCGGAGGGTTTTCAGCCCATGCGGATCAATCAGAATTGCTCGAATGGCTCTCATCCTTTGAGACAAAACCCCTTACATTCATAAATCATGGTGAGGAGGAAACGTCTTTTATCTTTTCAAGAATCGTGAAAGAAAGATTGGGTTTAGAGACCATAATACCAGAAGAAGGTGAGGTCTTTGAATTATAGAACTTTCAGGATTAAAAAGGCTGACCTGAGGATTTTAATTGATAACCTTAAAAGGTCTTTTTTGCTAATAGGACCGGCTGTTGATGGTGAAGTCCTTATACTTAAGGAGATAGATTTCGATCATCTGCCTTCTGGGTTCAAGGACTTTCAATCCCCTGGTCATTACAGGCTTGTTAATAAAAGAGATGAGAATATATTTGCTTTCAGCAACGGCCCTGACTCCTTTAAAAGGTTTTTTCATCCATCCGTTAAAGAGGTTTTTCGTTTCAGGAGAACAAAAAGAGGGCTTCAAATAACAGAATCCCCCGATATAAGCACTCCCATTGCATTTTTTGGTATAAGGTCCTGCGATGTTAAGGCATTAAAAATCCTCGATATGGTTTTTTCCGGTCTTGAAAGAACCCCCTATCATGTCATGAGAAGAAATTCCTTTATAATTGGACTTAACTGCCTCTATCCAGGCGAGAATTGTTTTTGTTCGTCCCTGGATACAGGTCCTGAGATAAAGAATGGCTGTGACATGATTATCACGGAACTGAAGGAGCATCTCCTTATAGAATCAGGAGTTGAAGGCATTGAATTCATAAAAGGGATTGATTATGAAGAAGCCTCTAAAGGAGATTTCAGGGAAAAGGAATTGGTTGTTAAGCAGTGTAAGGCCATGATAAAGAGATCTGTCAATACGAGGGAGTTGCCTTTGAAGATATACAGAAACCCGGAACATCCACAATGGTCTCGGGTGTCCGAAAGATGCCTTGCCTGTGGGAATTGTACCCAGGTGTGCCCTACCTGTTTCTGTAATTCGACATTCGATAACATTGATATCTCGAGCCTGAGAAGGCCCGAAGGGTTTTCTGGGAAAAGGATAAGGGTATGGGACTCCTGTTTCTCGATGAACTTTGCCCGTGTTCATGGCGGTAACTTCAGGCCATCGAGGAGGGCGAGATACAGGCACTGGCTTTCCCATAAATTTGGATACTGGATAGATCAGTTTGGAGTTATAGGCTGTGTTGGCTGCGGCAGGTGCATCACCTGGTGCCCTGTTGGAATTGACATAACCGAGGAACTCGAGGCGATCGGAGGATAGATGAGGGATCCCTTCTTACCATTTGAGGCAACCATAAAATGGATAAAGAAAGAGACCAGGGATACCTCAACCTATGCCATCTCAATAAGGGACAGGGATGTGCAGAGGTCTTACAGATTCAGTCCTGGGCAGTTCAATATGATCTATATGCCAGGAATAGGAGAGGCGCCTGTATCGATAAGCTCATCTCCTGCTGACCATGACCTGACACATACTATAAGAATCGCTGGAGATGTCACGACAGCTATAGGGAGGCTCAACCATGGTGACAACCTCTATATTAGAGGTCCCTTTGGAAAGGGATGGCCGATTGAGGAGGCAGAAGAGAGAGAGGTGATGATCATTGGTGGTGGCCTCGGGATCGCACCCCTGAGGTCAGTGATAAGGGAATTGGTAAAGAGAGAAGAAAAGAGGAGGATAAGATCAAAAAAAGGTTATATTCTTTACGGCGCAAAATCTCCAAAGGATATAATCTTCAGGGACGAATTCCCACGGTACAGGGAGGCCTTTGATATTTACCTTACTGTTGACAAGGCAGACCCCGAGGAATACTGGAGGGGAGAGACAGGATTTGTGACGAACCTCATCGGGAGGATGAGTTTTGATCCCCTGAATACAGTTGTATTCATCTGCGGGCCTGAGGCAATGATGCAGGCAGTAATAAGGGAACTGATCTTGAAGGGTGTCCCAGGAGAGAAGATATTCCTATCGATGGAAAGGAATATGAACTGTGGTGTGGGCATCTGTGGTCACTGTATGTTTGGTCCGCGATTTGTTTGTAAGGATGGACCGGTATTCAGGTTCACCGATGTAGAAGAATTTCTCGGTATTAAAGAGTTATGAAAAAGCCCAGAATAGGTGTCTTTAAGTTTGCATCCTGTGATGGTTGCCAGCTTACCATCCTGAATATGGAAGAGGAACTGCTGGACATCGTAGAGACCATAGACATATCTTATTTCATGGAGGCAATGGACAGACCCCTCAAAGGGATCTTTGAAATATCAATCATTGAAGGCTCCATCTCGACAGAGAGACAGAAGGAAGAGATAGTAGAAATAAGGGAAAGATCGAGGAATCTTATAACCATTGGTGCCTGTGCCACATCAGGAGGATTGCAGGCCCTGAGAAACTGGGCAAGCCTCGCATCTTACAAGGAATATGTTTATCCAGCACCTGATACCATCGAGTCACTATCGACCTCAACACCCATATCAGACCATGTCCATGTGGATTATGAACTCTGGGGTTGTCCTGTTAACAAGGAGGCCCTATCTGAGACGATAATATCCTTTCTTATAGGTAAGAGACCAACAATACCGAGGCATAGCCTGTGCATGGAGTGTAAGAGAAAGGCCATTCCCTGTGTTTTAGTGTCACAATCAGAACCATGTCTTGGTCCTATAACGAAAGCAGGTTGTGGTGCAATCTGTATGTCCCTTGGCAGGGCCTGTTATGGCTGTTTTGGTCCAAAGGATGATGCTAATATAGAATCCCTTCTCAGATGGTTCAAGGATATGGGCCTTACACAGAAGGATTGTCTCCTACTTCTTGATAAGATGAATTCCTATGCCTACAGGAAGGTAAGGATTGAGCAGGGTCATTAAGATAGATTATCTCTCCCGTGTCGAGGGAGAAAGTGGTGTCTTCATCAAGATGAAGGATGGCAAGGTGACTAATCTCGAGATGAGGGTCTTTGAGGCACCGAGATTCTTTGAATCTTTCTTGAAGGGAAGACCATTTCAGGATGCCATAGACTTCACTGCCCGAATCTGTGGTATCTGTCCCGTAGCTTACCAAATGAGTGCTGTTCATGCCATTGAGAAGATCTTTGGAGTAGAGGTTAGAAAACAAATAAGGGATCTAAGGAGATTGATGTACTGCGCAGAATGGATTTCAAGCCATAGTCTCCATGTTTATATGCTTCACGGGCCTGACTTTTATGGCTTAGAGAGTGCCTGGTCAGGAAAAGAATATTTACCGGTGCTTAAAAGGGGTCTTTTTTTTAAGAGGCTTGGGAATGAGATATTGTCAATATTAGGAGGAAGGTCTATTCATCCCGTGAATGTAAGGGTAGGGGGATTTTACAGGACTCCAGAGTTAAAAAAACTTGCAGAACTTTTACCTTCCCTTGAAAAGGCCTTTGAAGACACAATCAAGGAGATAGGATGGGCATCGGGCCTTAATTTTAAGGGGGTTTGTCAGGAGAGGGAATATATATCACTAAAGGATGAAATGGCATATCCGATGAATTATGGCTCTGTTGTATCTAACAAAGGCCTCAATGTCACCATGGAGGACTATTTAGGCGCTATCGAGGAATATCAGAGAGGCTATTCCACTGCCCTTTTTTCAGGCATAAAGAGAGGGGGGGAACCGCAACCTTATCTCGTGGGGCCCCTTGCGAGACTTAATCATAATTACGATAAACTACCTGACGAGATAAGAGGTGTCATGGACAGATACGGAATAGAGATTCCTTTATTAGGTATGGATAAAGGCATAATAGCGAGGATTATCGAGATAGCCTATGCTATTTATGAATCCATAAAGATTATTAAAGGCCTTGAGACGGAACAGTCCAAAGAAGTAGAATCTTATAGCGAGTCTTTTGAGCCGAGGTCTGGGAGTGCTACATGGATTACCGAGGCACCGAGAGGCATACTCATTCATCAATACGAACTTGATGAGAAGGGAAGGATCGCGAACTGTAAGATTATCCCCCCTACATCCCAGAATCTCGCAATGATAGAACAGGACATCAGAAATCTCATTGAATCAGAGAGAGGGATGGATAAAGGACAACTGAAGAAGGCTATCTCATCTCTTATCAGGAGTTACGACCCCTGCATATCCTGCTCTGTCCATCTCCTTTAATTGACAAGATTTATTTTATTTTGTTATTCTTATGTTTCAAGGTCTTTGGGAAATGAAGATATTAGTTTCAGATATCCCTGAAGAGGGTCTCGATATTGATATTGAAGAAAAGGTCGAGACGGAGTATCCGAGGATTTTATCACCTGTAAAAACTGTTCTACATGTGGATAAGATAGGAGATGAGATACTCCTGAGAGGAAGAATTTCTGCTGATGTAGAATTGAGATGCAGCAGATGTCTTAAGGACTTTAAAAAAGATATGAGTATTGATGTTGATGTTGTCTATCACTCCCTTTCTGAGTTGAAGGGAGAAGAAAAGTATGAAATAAAAGAGGATGAACTCGACACAGGATTTTATTTAGGTGATGAAATTGATGTTAATCAGCTTTTGCTTGAGCAGATAATACTTAACATTCCTATGAAACCTTTATGCAGTGAGTCCTGTAAAGGACTTTGTCCAAAATGTGGCAAAGACCTGAATATAGAGGGTTGTGATTGTGAAAGAAAAGGGATAGATCCACGATTTGAAAAACTAAAGAAATTATTCAATGATAGAAAGGAGTAGAAAGTGGCCAATCCAACGCACAGACATTCAAAGGCAAGAAGAGACAAGAGAAGGGCAAACTGGAAAGGCGTAATGCCAAACCTCGTCACCTGCCCTGAATGTAAAGAAATCAAGGAATCCCACAGGGTCTGTCTTAATTGCGGTTCTTACAATGGCAGGAAAGTATTAGAGATTATTGAAAAGGAATGAAGATAGCTCTCGATGCAATGGGCGGCGATTTTGGCCCTGCTGTAACAGTTGAAGGAGCTGTTGAGACCCTGAGCGAGGATGAAGATTCAGAAATAATCCTCGTTGGCGATGAAGAGATTTTAAAGAAGGAGCTTGCCACAAAAAGATACCCCTTTTCAAGGCTCCATATAAGGCACGCCTCTCAGGTAGTTGGTATGGATGAGCCTGCCATGACAGCGGTAAGAAGAAAAAAGGATTCATCCATCAGAAGGGCAATTGAACTTGTTAAAAGTGGAGAGGCTGATGCTGCAGTAAGCGCAGGTCATTCAGGGGTAGCAATGGCTGTTTCTGTCTTTGTTCTCGGTGTTTCAGAGAATGTGGACAGACCTGCTATTGCCACGATAATGCCAACACTGAAAAGGCCTTTTATACTTATTGATGCTGGAGCAAATGTTGATTGCACTCCACTGAATCTGCTCCAATTTGCCATAATGGGCAACGCCTACTGTAGAACAATGTTCGGTATACCCTCACCAACAATAGCCCTCCTGAGTATTGGTGAGGAGGACACAAAGGGCAATATACTCACGAAGGAGGCCTTCAAATTAATTAAGAATACAAACCTAAACTTTATAGGGAATATCGAGGGGAAGGACATATTCTCAGGAACTGCTGATGTTGTTGTCTGTGATGGCTTCATAGGCAATGTCGTTCTGAAAACGAGTGAGGGGCTTGCAGATGTCATTATTAAGATGCTCAGAAGGGAGATCTCTGAGGTCACCACAGGACGAATAGGTTACCTTTTTCTTAAACCTGCCCTCAGAAACTTCAAGAAAAAGACAGATTATGCCGAATACGGAGGTGCTCCTCTTCTTGGTATTAATGGGACATGTATAATCAGTCATGGAAGATCTTCGTCTAAGGCGATAAAGAATGCAATTAAGGTGGCAGTAGAATTTGCAAAGAAGAAGGTATATGAGGTTATTGCAGGAGATGTAACAAACTTTATGGCAGGAGGGGAAGGTGCTAAGAGCTAAGATCATATCGACAGGGTCTTATGCTCCTGAGAGGGTTCTCACCAATTTTGACCTCGAAAGGATGGTTGATACCTCTGACGAGTGGATTACAGAGAGAACAGGTATCAAGGAAAGGAGGATAGCTGATAAGGATCAGGCAGCCTCTGACCTTGCCTATGAGGCATCAAAGAAGGCATTAAAAACAGCAGGTTTGAAGGCAAAGGATATAAACCTGATAATCGTGGCAACTGTTACAGGGGACATGCCTCTGCCTTCAACGGCCTGCATATTACAGAACAGACTCGATGCCAAAAGGGCTGCTGCTTTTGATATTAATGCAGCATGCTCGGGCTTCATTTATGCCTTATCTGTAGCGGACTCATTTATAAAAAACAGGACTTTCAAGAGAATATTAGTGGTTGGAACAGAGATACTTTCTAAGTTTACGGATTGGGAGGACAGAACAACCTGTGTGCTGTTTGGTGACGGCGCAGGCGCTGCAATTCTCGAGGCTACCGAGGAGGACAGGGGAATAATATCAACAAGGATACATTCTGACGGTAGTCTCTGGGACCTTCTTCATACACCAGGAGGGGGTTCGAGGGCACCTGTATCGAAGGAGACAATAAAGAAAAGGATGCATTATATAAAGATGAGAGGTAATGAGACCTTTAAGGTAGCTGTCAGAACCCTTGAAAGCCTTGTTGTTGAGACCCTCGAAGAAAGTAATATCAAACCCTCGCAGCTATCACTTCTGATACCTCATCAGGCTAATCTCAGGATAATACAGGCAACGGCAAAGAGACTCGACTTACCAATGGATAAGGTCCTTGTTAATCTTGATAGATACGGTAATACCTCTGCTGCATCAATCCCGATCGCCCTCGATGAGGCTGTAAGGACTGGCAGGGTAAGGGAAGGAGATTATATCCTGTTAGAGGCCTTTGGAGGGGGTCTTACCTGGGCATCAGCACTTATTAAGTGGTGACCATGCTGGATATTTTAAACTGATTGTGAGTGGATTGAATATATCTCTGGCCCGTATCCTTTTCCAAACCGAGGGCAAAAGGAAACGGGCCACAGTTTAGTCATTACGCAGATTCTAAAAACTTATCATATCCTGTACATCAATTGCCATCTGAAGAACTTTGCGGTGCTCGTATTGTCAGCGTAAAATCCTTCTGGTGAGAAGAATTCAAACTGTAACATTCCGTCGAGATTCTTAGTAAATTTATGAACGAGTATGGCTGTGCCAACATGACCACGGTTATGACTATCATTTGTGAAAAGAGGAACCGTGCTTGCTGTTTTTTCAGGTGCCCAGAGATACTGATAGGAGAGGTTGAGATTTGTGGCCTGAGTGAAATTTAATTTTACCCCAAATTTCAATATCGAGAGATTTGTCCAATAGCCCGGTATGGGTCCACTGTCTTTCAATGTCTCTGCAGGAAGGTGATAGATATATACCTCATTCCAGTATGGATTCCTCGAAAATAGTGGGTCCCATCCCTCGTGGTCAGTTGTGTTCGGGTCATCTCCTGAGAGATAGATATATCTCAGATCAAACTCTGGCTTTAAAGAAACATTATCGTATTTGCGGCTAACGAATATGTAACCGCCATTACCTGTCCTGTCTCTTCCGCCTGTGTATTCGCCAAACTGATGGGCAAATTCTCCACCCATTTTCCAGGACTCGATTGTCAAGACAGCCCTTGCACCAATGGTATTGAGCTTTAACTTCGGTGTTGAGCCCATCTCTGCCTCTCTCTTGTAAATGTAATAGGGCTCGATCAAAAAGTTCTGGGATAATTTATTTCTGCTGTAAATGACAAAGGCCTGTTCATTAGACGCTGTAAGCTGTTTCTTATCAGGCGGGGTATAAAGAGAGGGAAGGTAAATATCCTTCCTTGGATCAGAGATATATACGAGGTCAATGCTATTTTGAGGATTTATCTTCACCTTCGCCTTAATAGCATTAAAATAAAAGGTCCTCGAGCCATCACCAGGTGTGCCATCGAGGATGAGAAATCCCTCACCAAAGGTATCGGGTCCGAGAAAGTCCTGTCTGCCTATCCTTAAATCAACCGGCAGTCCAAAGACATTCTTTGCGTCAAGATACAGACTATCAATAACAAGCTCATCCTCATCGAGCCTGTCATTATTACGAGGTACATTGGGTTTGAAAGGACCTAAGTGATATTTTGGTTCTGTCGTTAATCTGAGATAAAGTCCTGTATCCTGGTTGAAATCAGCCTTTATCCAGGGACTTATCCTCAGGCGGAAAAAATTTCTGTCTGGTTTTGCGAGTCCGAGGTCAACAACATCATCCCATATCTCCTGCCTCAGTCTGAGGGTCGCACCATAGTCAAACTTTGTCTCAGCAAAGGCTACAGAGAAATAAAGGAGTCCTGAAATCAGAACAAACATTAACAATACAACAAATCTCTTCACCTTAACCTCCTTAAAATTTTTGAAAAATAATACGAATTTTATTAGAAATTGTCAAGGTTTTTTTATTCGTTATGATTTATATCATATTCTGCTAATAAATTTTGAAATAAAATTAACAGGCAGCAGTTTAGGGAAGGTAAGAGATTGTGGGGCAGAAAGGAGGCAAAGAGGTTTAATTAGGCTAAAGTCAAGATTAAGGAGGGAGAAAGTGAAAGCTGTAGTACTGTCTGTCTCGATTGTAACTTTACTGCTCTTTAGCCTTTCTGAGGCTGCTACAAAGAGCGAATGTGTTGATTGTCACAAGAAGGTAACTCCAGGCGTTGTAAAGCAGCACCTTGATGGTAAGATGTCAAAAAAGGGAGTTGATTGTTCATCCTGTCATGGCTCTGACCATAAAAGGATGGATGACGCAAAGCTTGCGAAGATGCCAACACCTGAGACCTGTGCGGGTTGTCATCAGAAACAGGTGGAGCAATTCAAGGCAGGTAAGCATAATCTCGGCTGGATAGCCTCCAGTGCTATGCCTATGTGGGCTCATCAACCAAAAGCTGTTGTAGGCGAAGGATATAAGGGGTGCTCGAGCTGTCACAAGATTGGTGTTAAAACTGATGCCGAAAAGCCCCGGTATCGTTACGGAAATGCACAGTGTGACGCCTGCCATACGAGACATTCCTTTAAAAAGTCAGAGGCACTTGACCCGAGGGCGTGTCAGACCTGCCATATGGGATTTGACCATCCCCAGTGGGAGATGTGGTCGACTTCAAAGCATGGCACTATATGGCAGATTGAGGGTCCTTCAAGTAAAAGGGCACCAACCTGTCAGACCTGCCATATGCAGAATGGCGATCATGCTGTTATGACAGCCTGGGGATTTCTTGCCCTGAGACTCCCAGAAGATGATAAGGACTGGTTAAATGACAGGGTGACGATTCTTCAGGCACTTGGTGTTCTCGATGAAAAGGGAAATCCGACTGCAAGGCTTGATGTTGTGAAGGCTGGAAAGGTTGCCCGCTTAACAAAGGAAGAGTTTCAGAAGGAACGAGACAAGATGATTAATGTCTGTGCAAAGTGCCACGGAACCTCATATGCAAAGAAACAGCTCGAGGCTGGTGACATGGTCATTAAGGATGTGGATAAGATCTTTGCTGAGGCTATCAGGATTGTTCAGGGTCTTTACAGAGATGGAATTTTAAAGAAGCCCGCAAACTGGACAACAGCCCCTGATCTCCTCCAGTTTTATGAGGCAAAGAGTTCTATTGAACAGGACCTGTATCTGATGTTCCTCGAATATAGGATGAGAACCTTCCAGGGAGCTTTCCACATGAATCCTGATTACATGCACTGGTATGGCTGGGCACCGATGAAAGAGACCCTGCAAAAGATAAAGGACGAGGCAACTAAGCTAAGGGCAGAAAAAGGGGTAGCTAAACATTAATCACAAGGCTAATCCCTTATTATTAACTTATATCTAACCTGGCGATAAGAACGGTGGGTGGTTGAGAAGACTTTACAGCATGCCACCCACCTTTGTTTCTAACTTAACCTGGCTATATTAGGCTTTACAAAGGTTCAAATTCTATGATAGATTTGTTTATAAATAAGTTTATACTTAATTAAGAGGAGGAAGGATGTTAGATAGGAGTAAAGTTGAGGAAGCACTAAGTCAGATAAGGCCTGCCTTGCAGAGAGACGGGGGCGATGTTCAGCTTGTTGATGTGACGCCTGATGGTATTGTAAAGGTCAAACTCGTTGGGGCCTGTGGCACATGCCCTATGTCAATACTAACTCTAAAAAGAGGTATTGAGGCTACATTAAAACAAAGGGTGCCAGAGATCTCTTCTGTTGAAGCAGTTTAAACCAAATAATGCAGATATTGCTCAAAAATTTATTTAACTCGATTTTATCGTGATGGGTGACGAGTGACGAGTTATCGGCGT
>JBKBUA010000267.1:0-1120 GCA_046290845.1 Thermodesulfovibrionales bacterium | reverse complement strand
TAGAGCAGCTGATTCGTAATCAGCAGGTCGAGGGTTCGAATCCCTTTCCCGGCTTAATAAAACTCTAATAAAATCAAGCACTTACGAATCAAAATTTAACATAATCACCGTCCCCAGACTGTCCCCAGCGAAAGAAGAGATGCCTTCTTAAATCGTTAGTGAGAATCCAAGATCGGGATCTACAGGCTACTAGGTATTCTAAAAATGTCAGGTGATGAAGCTAACAGGATTGATAACTAAAAATTAACAAAAAAAAGCCCTGCAAGGCAGGGCTTAAAGCTTAGAGACCAACTACCACCCGTGGCAGCAGCAAGAAGAGGTCAACAAGGTCGTTTTAATCCTCTCAGCCAGACAGACAGGTCGTTTTTCTCGCCGGGTCGTATGATAAATCTGTTACGGCTGTTCTTTACCCTGTCACCAAGAGGGCTTATTGCCTTTATAAGGGTCAGTTTCTTTCTACCAGGCACTTCCCTGAACTCGGTGAGCTACCTCACGCTAAAGCTGTGAGGCTTCCTGTTTCAACGAGGAGACTTGCACTGACATGGGGAATACTGTTCAGGTATTCCAGCATTGCCAGTGTAGAGGTCTCCTCATCAGTGACAGATACATCAGGATACAGTGTAGAAAGGTAGCTATGTCGAAAATGGAAATCTATATTTTTCATAGGAGACTGATACAATAACCGCATACATGAAATAACAAGAATCTCTCTCCAGAATGAAGGAAATACGTATCTGCTTGCTTTTGCTAAATCCTATTACGTATTTGAGGCGGAGTTACGGTTTAACTTTTAGACTTGCATAATAAAAGGTGGATTATTTTTTTTTCAACTTAACAACTAAATTGAAGACAAACCTCAATATTTTGCCTTTTCCCCGCGAACGGTAATGATCAAACCAAAAAGGATATTTTAAAAGCTCCTCCCAGTATGAGTCTAAAAAAGCATAGAAGCGTAAGACTGTGCTAATAGTAAAAGAATATAGTATTACGCCATTGATGCGCTGGAAGAATTCTTGTGGACATACCTGTAACCATGGACCAATATATGAATCAAATAACAATGGAGTATATGAATAAAAAATTTTGAAGACGACCGCCCCGATAGTAATAAACATAAAAA
>JBKBUA010000266.1:0-1125 GCA_046290845.1 Thermodesulfovibrionales bacterium | reverse complement strand
ACCTTAATATCCCTCCTGAAGAGGTTGCAGTGGAGATAAAAAAAAGGATTAGGGATGAGACGGACCTCACCTGCTCCATAGGCATAGGTCCAAACAAACTCCTCGCAAAGATGGCCTCAGACATGGAAAAACCTGATGGTCTTACCATAATAACTGAAGATGATATAGAAGAAAAGATCTGGCCTTTACCAGTGAGGAAACTCTGGGGAATAGGACCAAAGACAGAGGCTTATCTAAAGAGCATTGGTATCAACACAATCGGTGACCTCGCCTCGGTGCCATTAGAAAGGCTCGTTGCTATCTTCGGGAAATCCCATGGGGGCTACCTCTATAAGGCATCGAGGGGCATAGATGAGAGTCCTCTCATCACCCACTGGGAACCGAGATCCCTGAGCAGGGAGGTTACCTTTCAGAGGGATACGAATAACTGGCATCTGCTGGCCAGAAATCTATCGGAACTCCTTAAGGATGTCGTTAATGAACTGAGAGAGAGAAACTATCTGGGAAGGACTGTCACGGTTAAGATAAGGTTCATCGATTTCAAGACGCATACGAGGTCCAGGACTTTAAAAGAACCCACTAACTCTACAGACGAAATTAGAAAGACCGCCTTTGAATGCCTCAGGAGGTTTGAACTCAAAAAGAAGGTGAGACTAATAGGCATACGTCTGAGCGGACTTGTAAAGGTTCAGAGATGATCTCAGAATTTCTTGAGTCCCTCGAAAGGGACAGGTTCTTTAGCCTGCAGATTGCTGAGCACAGGTATATACCTCCTCTTAAGCCGAGATACAGGGATATAACTATTGATGAAAGGTTGAGGGAGATTCTCAGGGATGAAGGAATCACAAGGTTCTGGAGCCATCAGGTGGAAGCAATAGATATCATAAGACAGGGCGAAAATGTCGTTGTCATGACCCCTACAGCCAGCGGTAAGAGCCTCGTCTACAATATCCCAGTCATTGAATCTATTATGGAAAGACCTGAGACAAGGGCCCTATATATATTCCCCCTTAAGGGTCTTGAGCAGGACCAGGTAAAGAATCTCAATAGAATCTTTCAAAGGCTCGGCATAAGCCATGGGCAAGAAGGCAGTAAAAGACTAAGGCTCGAACCTGCTGAGGTCTA
>JBKBUA010000265.1:0-1142 GCA_046290845.1 Thermodesulfovibrionales bacterium | reverse complement strand
CAGGGACAGGGGTTCATTGCGCTGACGAGCATGAATGAGGCAGGGTAAGTAACGGAAGCAACCGCTCTCGATACCGTTACGACACCATTTTCAAGAGGTTGTCTCAAGACCTCAAGGACATTCCTCTTAAATTCTGGTAGTTCATCGAGGAAAAGTACCCCATGATGGGCAAGAGAAACCTCTCCGGGTTTCGGGATCTGACCGCCACCAATTAGGGCAACATCCGATATGGTGTGGTGGGGCGATCTGAAAGGTCTTATGGCAAGTAAAGGTTGCCCCTCACTTAGAAGGCCTGCCACGCTATGAATCCTCGTTGTCTCGAGGGCCTCTTCAAAGGTCATCTCCGGAAGTATTGTAGGTAACCTCTTTGCCAGCATTGTCTTCCCGGAGCCAGGAGGCCCTATCATCAGAACATTGTGACCTCCTGCAGCAGCCACCTCAAGCGCCCTTTTTGCATGTTCCTGCCCCTTTACCTCTGAGAAGTCCTCATCATAAATGGAGTTATTCTTCATTGCCTGTTTTATATCTATGCTAATGGGGTTCATTAGACCCGATGTTATCATCTCGATTACCTCTGGTAGAGTCCGAGCTCCATAGACATTTACTCCTGAGACGACTGCTGCCTCGGGAGTGCTTTCTCCAGGCAGGATGACACCTCTCAACCCCATATCCCTCGCCATTATAGCAATGGACAGGGCACCCCTAACCGGTTTTATCCTCCCATCGAGAGACAGTTCTCCTGAAAAAAGGATGCCCTTGAGAAGTCCAGGGTCAATTATCCCTTCGGATGCGATGATGCCCAGTGCTATGGGCAGGTCAAAGGATGATCCTTCTTTCTTTAGATCAGCCGGTGCGAGATTGATCGTTATCTGTTTCAATGGAAAATTAAAACCTATATTCTTGAGCGCAGCCTTTACCCTGTCCCGACTTTCCTTCACCGCTGTATCAGGCAGTCCTACTATCGAAAAATGAGGAAGTCCCCTTGAGGTTATGTCGACCTCCACCTCGACAGGATAGGCATCTATGCCTATGACAGAGGCACTTAAGATATTAGAGAGCATAATAGATGATACTAAAAATTCTTTTTTTCGTAAAGGCTTTTTTATCAATGAGGGGATTTTTATCTGATATCACTAAATTTT
>JBKBUA010000264.1:0-1145 GCA_046290845.1 Thermodesulfovibrionales bacterium | reverse complement strand
GTGAGGGACTGTCTCTTTTTCTGATTTGCCCTCTTTTATGGTCAAGACAAGATATATCCCTTCCTTTGTGAAATACACACCCTGACCTGAACCCTTTTCATAGAATAAAACCTTTTCCTCTACCTGACCATTGTTCTTAATGAAATGAAGCGGAATCCTTCCATAAGCCTCCTGAATCCTGAGCCTCTCCTTCTCCGATACCTTTGCAAAGGTAACACCAGAGAAAAGGATTGAAAGAGCAATCGCTAAAAGGGAAAATACAAACATCTTTGGTCTCATCTTAAGGCACTCCTTTCATTGTAGCCTAACCCCCCTGATAACTCCCTCCTTCAAAGAAGGTCTGGGAGATTTCTAAAATCATAAAGACTCATCACCCCCTTTCAAACACAAAAAGGCAAACCTAAAAAGGTCTGCCTCTCTGTAAATATGTAAGGTCAATTCATGAACTGACCTTGCCTCTTCTTTTGAAATCCCATTAAGGATTAAACTGACTGACGCAATTCATGTGCCATAATTAAACCTTACTTTAAATTCAAAAGCCCCTTTATTATCTCTGCCATTACAGGGTTCATGAGTGTTAATGCTATTATCATAAGAACAATCACGAAATTTAGCTTCATATCAAGCCTCTTTATCTCAGCGCCAAGACCTACCCTTACATTCTCTATCCTGCCCTCAAGGTCTACTCTTACATTCTCTATCTTGCCCTCAACTTCAGTCTTATCCTTCTCCATTTTGCCAAGTAACTCTGTCCGAATCCCTAACATCTCTGCACGGAGGGCATTCATCTTCTCCTCAAAAAGCTCCTTTGTTACAAACTCCTTCCTTAGGGAATCTATTATTCTCCTTATCTCTCCTGTCTCTGCCATGAATGCAGTTATAATCTCATCCTTTGTTGCTGCCCACTTATACTCCGTTGCCCCGGATATGGTTGTCTCAAGGCCATGAATCACCCTCTTGGCATCTTCTTTGCCAAGCCCCTTTTCGAGAGCCTCATAAACCTCTAATGGAAGCGTTACAGGCATCCTGACTCAATTGTATTAAATCCTTTGAAGGATGTCAAGCAGGCGCGTTTCCTCAAAAATAATCTCTTCGAAAGGGGATTGTTTCCTCATAATTGACAAAAAAGGCAACCATCCTTTAAA
>JBKBUA010000263.1:0-1193 GCA_046290845.1 Thermodesulfovibrionales bacterium | reverse complement strand
GGACGGGCAGCTGTAGGAGCTTACTTCCACTTACGACGTGGTAATGACACTTACGACGTGGCAATGGCGGTGGCAATGAGCTTACTTATAATCCCATAAAAAAAATTAATTGTCTTTTTCAGGAAAAATCTGATAATTTGCCAGTAGTTCTTTGACAACGTTTCAGAAATATTTTTTCCGCAACTATGGCAGTGACAGAAATTGTCAACAACCCTCTTTGTAACCTATTGAAATATAAAGAAAAAAGAAGGGGGTGCATAGGAAACAAGACCTCATTTAGAAGGGATTGCGACACTTTTTTCATCTTATCCTCCTTACCCTGCCTGCCCTATAGGAAACAAGACCTCATTTAGAAGGGATTGCGACGTTGATAGTGTTGATAGTATGAGTTTTAAAAAAACTTATAGGAAACAAGACCTCATTTAGAAGGGATTGCGACTCCTAAGTTTCCAATTAAAGTGATTACATTCATTTTTATATAGGAAACAAGACCTCATTTAGAAGGGATTGCGACTTAGTCCATCTTTCCTGTGTCAACCTTCCTATGATTCATAGGAAACAAGACCTCATTTAGAAGGGATTGCGACGTAAGCATTGGCTTACAGGACTGCTAAAATTTTTTAGAAAGATAGGAAACAAGACCTCATTTAGAAGGGATTGCGACAGAATATATCCATACCATCTGCACCTCATAGGCATAGGAAACAAGACCTCATTAGAAGGGATTGCGACGCGTGCCAGTTGAGCAAGAAACTCCTGATCGAAAAATAGGAAACAAGACCTCATTTAGAAGGGATTGCGACAATCATCCATATCGCCTTCCCACCATATGCAGTCATCTTATAGGAAACAAGACCTCATTTAGAAGGGATTGCGACCCCATGTTGGAGCGAGTATGTGGGATGGGTTGTTTTATAGGAAACAAGACCTCATTTAGAAGGGATTGCGACTCATTAATAGGCTGAGGATGCCAGATTTCCTCAGCCTATAGGAAACAAGACCTCATTTAGAAGGGATTGCGACCGACCGAGCAAACAGCAACGCCAACACCCGACCGATACGGACATAGGAAACAAGACCTCATTTAGAAGGGATTGCGACAACACCCACCATAGTATACCTCCCATGAATAGTGTTTTTGTCAAGCATTAAAAACGCTTCGTTTTACATTCTTTATCCTCTCTTTATTCCCA
>JBKBUA010000262.1:0-1195 GCA_046290845.1 Thermodesulfovibrionales bacterium | reverse complement strand
CCATGAGGCATTAGATGGGCGATGTAGATATTATCAGGCAAGGAATTCCTTATTCCTATAGCAGCGATTATATCAAACCTGAGTAGAGATAGGTCGGTAATGTCATCCTGTGTAAGCGGTTCATTTCCGAGATGGGTATGGATAAATCTTAGCCCCCTGAGGGCCTTTCTGCCGAGTGGATAATCATTCAGGTCAGGGATGAATATGCCTTTCTTATCACCGACGACTACATGAGAGACCTCGCCCGATCTTGTTATTATGACACCTATCTGCCTTCCTATGTCGCTCGATAATTCGCTGAGATACCTGGCGAGTTCAGGGGTGATAAGTTTATCTTTTGGAATCCTTCTCCTGTATACCCTTTCGAGGGCATGGAGTTGATGACCTTTAAGACCTGATATGTAACCGTAGATTGATGCTATCTCTTATTTCCTCCTTATTTATTTTAACATGGATTCTTAATTTTATGATAATTACCCTCATCTGACCTCAACCGGCAATGTAATAATCCTATCGGTAACTTACAGTAATTTCAACCTTTCAGGTAAATTTCTGTTAAATGAGTTAAAATAAAAAGACGCAAACCTATAAAATAAGAATTTTTGCCGTCTGCATACGACACTTTGTCAGACTATGTATTAACCCAAGTAGATTTTTAGCTTAAGAGGAGTTCAATGAAGAGAGAAGATATAAGAAACATTGCAATTATTGCCCATGTTGACCATGGAAAGACGACACTTGTTGACGGGATGTTGAAACAGGCAGGGATATTTAGGTCTAACCAGCAGGTTAGAGAGAGGATCATGGACAACATAGACCTTGAGAGGGAGAAGGGGATAACCATAATGGCAAAGAATACGGCCGTTGAATATAGAGGAGTAAAGATAAATATTGTTGACACGCCAGGCCATGCTGATTTTGGCGGAGAGGTTGAAAGGACATTAAAGATGGTTGACGGGGTGCTTTTGCTTGTTGATGCCTCGGAAGGCCCGCTTCCTCAGACGAGGTTTGTTCTTAAAAAGGCGCTGGAATTAAGATTACCACCAATCCTTGTGATTAACAAAATAGACAGGCCAGATGCCCGCATTCAGGCAGTGTTAAACGAGGTTTATGACCTTTTTATAGACCTCGACGCGACGGAGGAACAACTGGACTTTCCTGTTGTTTATACGAATGCAAAGAGAGGTGTTGCCAC
>JBKBUA010000261.1:0-1196 GCA_046290845.1 Thermodesulfovibrionales bacterium | reverse complement strand
AATAACGCAGCAGATAATCGCATACCTCTTTTACTGGATGTGATACATCTATATGGCATCTCCATACCCATCTGCCGGATTTCCTGAATTCAACCATCGGTGCAGGCTGCGGATCATGGATTAAAACAGCATCTGCATCAAGATTAAGTTTTTCGGCGTTTCTCCTGTTGACCTCGTAGTGATGATCCCACATCTCCTCTGTAATACTTTCAAAATTACCCTGAAGGGAGTTGTGGATTTTTTTAGTTATATCAAAGAACCTTTCGTCCCCTTCTATGACCTCCCATCTCGCATCTATGCCGAGGTCTTTGAGTATAGGGATCATCCTGTGCAGTATCTCTGCCACACCGCCCCCTGCGCTGGTCGAATTAATATGGAGAAACGACCTGTTATTAAGTTTTTCACCCAGTTTATGAAGAAGTATCAGATCACCTTTAGGAGATATGCCCGAGTATTGGGTAATCATCGCTCTATGGCCTCCATTCCTGTTCTGACTTCCCTTTCAACAGCCTCTATTATGTGTTCCCTTATTCCTTCTATGCTGTGCATGAAGAGGTCAATCGATCTTATTTTTTCAGATAGCTCCTTTTTATTTAGCGAGTCTTCAAGCCATTTTGAGAAGTCATCGACTCCGAGCCTGATCCTTGCCTCGTAAAAATGGTAATAAATAGCAGCGGCATCTATATACTTTATTGCTATTAAAAACTCTGCAAGGTTTCTTGCCCTTATGCCAATGGGGAATATAAGGCTTATAGTTTCGTTGAAATAGAACTCATCTCCTATCATTGCTTTCCTCGGTTCAGGAAAGTTTTCAAGATAGCTGCCTATCACATTGAGCAACTCCTGCCTCAGTTCGTCTATATTCTTAAAGGCATAAGGGTCTATGTTGGAAAGATGCTCTGAAAGTGCCCTTTCTTCAAGGCTCTCCCCTGCCCAGTGGGCAAAGTCATTTGTGTATTCGAGGATGTGTCCTTTTAAAAAATACTGGTACGTGTGATGGAATATGGACTCATCACTTACAACAGCTATTGCATCCCTCAGTTCCCGCAGGTTTTTAGCCTTTTTGCCGGTAGATTTAAGGAGGCTTATACACTGCCTAAATTCAAAGGGATCAATCATTTCTGCCACTCCTTCTCCTCCCTTAGATAAACCGTCCTATGCGGGAATGGTATTTCTATGCCCTCTTCTTTGAATCT
>JBKBUA010000260.1:0-1216 GCA_046290845.1 Thermodesulfovibrionales bacterium | reverse complement strand
TCACGCAACGGGAACGATTGATGCGGTCTTAACAGATGACTGTTATATGGTTGAAAGGATAAAAGATTGGTCGGCATATCTTAGGGAGAAAGAGGATGCAATATTAGCTGAGGATATTCGGCAAAGCACAAGGACAGCCTATGTGAAGACGACGAGTTTGTAATGAAGATAGAGAAGTTGCTCGGAAGAAAACTCACTGCCTTGCCGAAAGGAAGACCTCGCAAAACAGAATAAGATGGTCGCTGTCCCTATTTTTAATTCCCTAATAGAACTCTCATACCATATTTTTTGAAAAAAGTAATATGGATATCAAGATTGAAAAAATTATACGGACACAGAGAAAGACTATAGCTTTACACATTACTGATGATGCAACGCTTACTGTAAGAGCACCCTTAAAGGTAAGTGATAAAACAATAATGGGAGTTATCTCTAAGCATGCAAATTGGATTAAACAGAAGACAAATGAAATAATAACAAGAGATCCAAGATATGCTCGTAAAGAATTCGTTAGCGGTGAAGGTTTTCTCTTTCTTGGGCGATATTATAGATTAGAAGTTGTAGATGACCAAGATGAACCATTAAAATTTGAGAATAAATTTTATCTTTCAAAAAGTGTATTGCCACGGGCAAGGGAGTTATTCATTGATTGGTACAAGAACATGGCTTATGAGAAGATTTCGGAAAGAGTTGAATTATATGCTTGCAATAGTGGTCTTAAATATAAAAAAGTCAATATAACCGATGCACAAAAGAGATGGGGTTCCTGTGGTCATAATGGAAATTTAAATTTTTCATGGTGGCTTATAATGGCTCCTCTGCCAGTGTTAGATTATGTAGTTGTGCATGAACTTGCTCATATTGAAGAAAAAAATCATACAAGGTCATTCTGGAATAAGGTTAAAATATTAATGCCTGATTATGAAAAACATAAAGATTGGCTTAGGGAAAACGGTTATCTTTTAAAAATATAGAGCCAAGATTCCATTAATTTTATTTATCAGAATAATCTTTGCTTGTTCTATAATAAAGTTTAACTCTATCAAACTGGTGAAGCTTCCTGCCTTATCCTTTTAATCTGATATCACATCTGTCCAAAATAGATTATAAAAAGGAAGCCTCGATGGGGTAAAATTGTTTTCTTAAATTCCCGCAAAGTTAGGCACTATGTCAAAAATTATCCAATTTAAAGATACTCTCTGAATGTTATAAATCC
>JBKBUA010000259.1:0-1225 GCA_046290845.1 Thermodesulfovibrionales bacterium | reverse complement strand
ACATACCTACAGAAACTCGGCCTTGTAGAAATACCCAAGACAGGGGATAAAGAAATCCTATGCGTGTTATGACAAAATTACCTCTAAAGCTGCGATCTAACGCTTCCATGCACCCGCTCAGAAAGAAATAGACTAATTATGGGCAGCAGAGGCAGCAAAAGTGTTGAAGAAATAAAAAGTGGCAACGTAAAAACAATACCAGGCGATAAAGTCTTTAAGAAAATATTTGGCAGGTAGAGTTCTTGAATTACGCTTTCCATCCGATGCTGAAAAGGGGTTAGATGAGGCTATCGCTTATTACAGCGGGTGCCAAAATGGCCTCGATCTGGAGTTCGCTAAAGAAGTTTACTTGGCGATTCAGAACATTTTATTCCTAAGAATGCCTTTCATAGTGCTAAAATAAAGGCAGGCTATAAGGACTTAACATTATTCAACCCAAAAGATAGATATAAAACAAAAACCGGGTGATGAAAACCGAATAACAACAGACGGCTATAAGCCTCCGAACAGTTCAAGCATTATATGTTAAAATTAATATATGAGCCCAACAATTTTTTAATAGAAAAAGGGTATAGATTTTATTTTTTCTCTCGTGAAGGGTCGCGCAGGCACATTCATGTCATATGTCCTGATGGAGAGGCAAAATATTGGTTAGAACCAGAATTTGAATTAGCGAGAAACCATAAACTATATCGGATTCAATTAAAAGAAATTGAAAGCTTGATAGAGATACTATGAATAACTATCCCCTTGAATAGTGGTATCCCTGAGAAGGGATAATAAAGAAAACTTATAAAAGGGGGTAGCACAATGCATTACATTGGATTGGATGTAGCAAGCAAAGGTAGTTTTGTTTATGTAATTGACAAGAGAGGTAAGAAGGTAGAGAGCGGAGAGATACTTACGAACAAGGATAGTTACAGGGAATATTTCAAGAAATGGAACAAAAGGGCAGTAGAGGTAGCAGTAGAATCAGGGGGACATACACGGTGGATATACGATTTACTTACGGGGATGGGGACAGGGGTATATGTGGTAAATCCGAACAAGGTCAAACTAATAGCAGAGACAAAGAGGAAGACGGATAAAGTAGATGCGAAGGTATTGGCAGAGCTATTAAGGATAGGAGGATTACCGGAGAGGGTGCATGATATGCCCCCAAAAGTGAGACAAGGGTTATGAGAGACTTTACCGCCACGCTCCCAATTTTTGATACAATGGTTAT
>JBKBUA010000258.1:0-1234 GCA_046290845.1 Thermodesulfovibrionales bacterium | reverse complement strand
AAAGTGTGAGGGATGGACTTTCAAACAGGATTTCTGTTAACCCTTCAGAGGTACTGGTTGTAATGGAGGCAACAGGGGTTTATCATCTAAGGCTTGCCTGTGGGCTTTATGAGATGGGATATGCAGTGGCAGTAGTAAATCCTTTTGTGATAAAGAAGTATGCTGAGATGAAGCTAAAGAGGGTAAAGACCGATCCAGTTGATTCAAGGCTCATAGCAGAATATGCAAGGGACAATGCTGAAGGGATAAGGCTTTTTAAGGCAAAGCAAGGGGTATTGTATGAGATAGAGGTAAAGATAAGGATACTTGATGATCTTTTAAAAAGTCTGAAGGCTTTTGAGAATCAGAGGCATGCAATAAGCTATTATCCTGTAAAGGAGGAGATAACAAGGCCTTATGATGAGATAATAGGGCATATAAAACAGCAGATAAAGGCAATAGAGGGTGAGCTGGAGGAACTGATTGAGAGAAATTTTAAGAGGCAGTATAAGCTTCTAATGAGCATACCTGGGGTAGGTAAGAAGCTTGCATGGGTAGTAGTGGGTGTATTAAAGGGGTTTGAGGATTTTGAGAGTGCGAGGCAGGTTTCAAGCTACATAGGGATATGTCCTGAGCCATGGGAGTCAGGAAAGGTTGTGAAGCGAGGTAAGCTCTCAAGGAAGGGGAGTGGTTTTATAAGGAGGATTCTTTATCTTTGTGCATGGTCAGCATCAAGATTTAACAGGGATTGTAAGGAGTTATATGAGAGGTTGTTAATGAAAGGTAAGAGTAAGAAGGTTGCCATAGTAGCAGTAGCAAACAAATTGATAAGACAGGCCTTTGGGGTATTAAGGAATAACAGGCAGTATGTGCCCAGTTTCCATCTTCACAGAAAGAGCTTATGCAACTGTTGACAACGTATAGTCCCATTTGGAAGCATCAAAAATTAAGGGATAAAAATTAGGGCTTACGGTATACTTTCCTTATAAGGGAAAAATTTAAGGAAAGGAGGTAAGCCCTATGAAGGAATTAGAAGTTTCCTTTAATATAAGGATACCATTAGAGAGGGTTGATGTCAATTATTTGGAGGAGTTTTTATTGAAGAAGAGGGAGGAGGTATTTAAGGAGATATTTTTAGAGGTTTTGAAGGGGATAGAGGGGGAAGTTGGGCGACCTATTTGTGATTGTGGGCATGGGGAGATGGTGAAGGAAGGGAAGAATCCTCGCAAGATAGTAACGCTTTTAGGTAAGATTG
>JBKBUA010000025.1:0-18589 GCA_046290845.1 Thermodesulfovibrionales bacterium | reverse complement strand
CTCTAATACGACCTGATGTTCTTCAACCATCTCTCCTTCTTTAACAAGCCATTTCCTGATCTCAGCCTCTGTCATTCCTTCGCCAAGATCAGGTAAAAGAAATTCATAAGCCATAAATTACCTCTTAAATCCTTCCTTTGCTTCTTACTGCCCTTCTTGCGAGCCTATCGGCAACGGCATTTTTTTCCCTCGGAATATGTCTTATGTTGTAAGAGCTGAAGGTTTTTAAAAGTGATATAACCTTTCCATAAAGGACCTTGAGGGATTCACTCTTCACATTATATTCGCCTTTTATCTGTTTTACGAGGAGTTCAGAATCAATCAAAATATCAATTTTATCCAGCCCAATTTTCTTTGCCTTTTCAAGCCCTCTTAGCAATGCTGTATATTCAGCCACATTATTAGTAGCCCTGCCTATATATTCTGATAACTCTATCTTTCTGTCCTCTGTTGTTAGAACCACACCTATCCCTGATTCTCCAGGATTTCCGCTGGAGGCACCATCAGTATAGAGTATGCCTTTCTTCATGTTGCTGCCTTCCAGTATAATATTCTTCGACACTGCGGACATTGATATATTGCGTCATTCTTTTTTATCTCCACATAAAGCTGTGGAGATATGCTCATGTTGCAGCCCTGACAAATCTCGTCTCTTACCTCTGTAACGGCGAGACCGTTTTTCGTCTCTAACAGGGATATATAGAGCTTATAAAGGTCAGGACTAATTTTTCTTGCAATGTCAGCCCTTTGGGCTCGTAGTTGATCAATCTCCTTTTGTGCATCTTGGGTCTCCTTCTTCAGACCTTTCTCTAAATCCCTAAGCTTGGCTTCTTCAATCTTTAGCTTTTCTTCCTCTGACTTCAACTCTTTGTGGGCATTATCGAGTAATTCCATTAGAGACAGTATATCATCCTCCACAGAGTGGGTCTCTTTTTCTGCTGATTCTATTTCTTTGAGGTGCGCCTGGTATTCCTTATTGGTCTTTATCTCCGATGTCCTTGCCCTGAGCTTTTTTATCTTTTCATTTATTTCATCGAGAAGTCTTTCTTTTTCCTTTTTCTTCTTCTCGATGGATTCATACTTTTGTTTTGCCTTTTCAAAGGATGATTTCGCCTCCCTTAAGGGTTTCTCAAAGACGGATATCTTTCGTGGGATTGATTCGATGAGGTCTGTTTTTTTAACGATATCGCTATCAATGCGCTGCAACTCTATAAGGTTTCTCAGTTCTTCTATCACATGATCTCCTGAGGTGATTAAATGGGCCCTCCAGGACTCGAACCTGGGACCAACCGGTTATGAGCCGGTAGCTCTACCAACTGAGCTAAGGGCCCTGAAGCAATCAGTAACTTATTACTATAATCTTATTGGATATTATGCGTCAAGAGGTGAGAAATGACCTCAACCACTTACTTCTTTTTGGGTGCTTCAATTTTCGCATGGCCTTCATCTCAATCTGTCTTATCCTTTCACGAGTAACACCAAACTCCTGACCAAGCTCTTCGAGCGTATGTGGCATGCCTTCTCCAATCCCAAATCTCTTTCTTATGATTTCAGCCTCTTTTGAGTTCAATGTGCAGAGCAATTTCTCGATCTGCTCTCTGAGGTCATCGTTTATTGCCATATCCATTGGTGAAGGTGTTTCTCTGTCCTCGATAAAGTCTCTTAACTGGCTATCCTCCTCTTCCCCGATAGGGGTCTCTAAGGATATAGGCTCCTTTGTTATTTTTAATATTGCCTTAACCTTCTCAGGTGGCATGCCCAGCTTTGCTGCAATCTCCTCAGCAGAGGGTTCATCACCATGTTCCTGAACAAGCTCCCTCGTTGCCCTCGATACCCTGTTGATCACTTCTACCATATGAACAGGAATCCTTATAGTTCTTGATTGATCAGCCAGTGCCCTTGTTATAGCCTGTCTTATCCACCATGTTGCATAGGTGCTGAACTTATATCCCCGCCTGTATTCGAACTTATCAACGGCCTTCATCAGTCCAATATTGCCTTCTTGAATCAGGTCAGAAAGGGTTAAGCCCTTTCCAAGGTATCTCTTTGCTATACTGATGACGAGTCTGAGATTGGCCTCAATAAGCGCATCCTTTGCTTCTGCCATTTCATCTCTACCTTCTTGGAAGGCTTTTAATGCCCTTTTCATGCCGTCAAGTCTTATGCCTGCTGATGTTTCTATAATCCTTTTTTTCTCTTGATACCTCTCGATCCTTTCCTTTACGGATTTATCACTCACTCTAATTCTTTTCGAAAGGGATTTGATCCTTCTGTTTATCGCCTCTATCTCGGTTATCATTCTCTGCAATTCCTCTGATAGGGCGCACATAACATCATCTCTTAGTCTAAGTAAACGCACCTTTTCAAGTATCTTTTCTCTGTTATCATCAAGGGCTTTTTTGAGAAATTCGTTATCCTCTCCCTTTGAGGAGATTTGATTTTTCTTGATCTTTGTTGAAGCCACAGATGTTTGAGCATCGGGAGAAATATCGCGGGATCTTTTCAGGAGGCCAAGCCTTTTTAGGTATAATTTCTTTATCTCCTCTGTAATGGTATAAAATCTTTTTCTCTCCAGAAGTTCTGTTTCTTCGGAATCACCTTCACATAGCATGATCTCATCAATGGGGGCTTCTCCATTCTTCATGGCCTTTCCGAGGGCAATCATCTTTTCTATAGCGAAGGGTAGGGAGAATATGGCCCTCATGGTTTTTCCCCTGCCTCTCTCTATCTTTTTTGCAAGTTCTATCTCTCCCTCTTTGGTAAGAAGGGGGATATTTCCCATCTCTTTCAGGTATAACTTTACAGGCTCATAGTCCCCCTCGATCGGGACCTCTTTCCCAGTCTCGTATTCTTCGGCCTCTTCGCGCCACAGGTCAGCCCTTATGATGTTTTCCGTGTCATTTACATCATCCTGATTTTCGAAATAATCAAATCCCTCTTTCATACCTTATCCCGCTCCTTGATATATCCTGAATCCTGTATCATGTATCCTGTATCGTGCATTTAAGGTGCGCTGCGTCTCTTAAGATCCGTTGTTTTTCCATTAATAATGCCCTTAATTTATTCTCCTGCCCTGTCCTTTCGGCCTCTCTGATCCTTTCCTGTATCTCTCTCAGAGAATTCTTAATAATACGGCCTTTTATCGTCTTTATACAATCTTTAATGTTTTTGTCCACGTTATGGATATCAAAGCCCGGCTCAAGGGTAAGTCGGGAGATCAAGGTTTTTTCATCGTCTTTCATAGTGATCATTGCTTTTTCTATGGATTCTCCTTCCCCAAGCCTCTTTAATATGCCTCTAACAATGATATTCCTGAAATTATTCAAAGGCACCTCCTCGAGGATTTCATTAATCCTTTCAGGAAATGCTATGACTGAGCTCAAAAGGAGCACTTCTTCATCATACCTCCTATTTGAGATAGTATTATTAAGCCCTTTCCCCCTCATATCCTGGGCCTTTCGATCGGGTTTTTCTGCGCTAATCCTCTTCAGTTCTGCTCTTAAGGACATTTCTCTGAATCCAGAAAGTTCTGAGAGTTCTCTTAATAACTCTTCTCTAAGTAAGAGGTCCCTTACTTTTGAGATCATCTCGATTGCTTCCCTCGTAGTCTCTGTCCTATCAAGGACTGAGGAATCAAAGAGAAAGGACAGGGGCGTCTTGGCTATTGAAAGGGCATCTTTAAAAACATCGGGATCATTCTTCCGTAAAAAGCTATCAGGGTCTTCACCCTCAGGTAAAAGTAATACCCTCATCTGAAATCCCTGACCGAAGAAGACAGGGATCGAACGCCTTGCTGCAGCCTTTCCTGCTTCATCTCCATCGAATACAACGATGGCCCTTTTAGCAAACCTCTTAAGTCTCAAAAGGTGCGCTTCTGTTAGCGCCGTCCCAAGTGGAGCAACTGTGTTAGAGAAGCCCTTTTGATGAGAGGTTATAACATCGAGGTATCCTTCTGTGATAATAACAAATCCCTTTTTTCTTATCTCTTCCCTGGCTATATCAAGGCCATAAAGGTTTTCCCCTTTTTTGAATATAACCGTATCAGGTGAGTTGAGGTACTTTGGCATCGAATCATCCATCACCCTTCCACCAAAGGCTATGACCTCACCCTGGATATTTTTAATGGGGAAGATTATTCTTCCCCTGAAGATATCATGAAGACCTTTCTCCCCTTGAACAACAAGGCCTGCCTGTAACATCAGGGAATCGGGAAAACCTTTAGCTTTGAGATGGTTATAAAGATAAGACCAGCTTTTCACGGAATAACCTATGGAGAAGGTTTTGATGGTTTCTGTATCTATTCCCCTCTTTTCCAGATAAACTGTGGCCTCTTTTGATTTTTTCAAGTTCTCCTGAAATACCTTAAGGGATTCTCTGTTCAGTTCAATGAGTTTATATCTTAAACCCTCTTCAGAGGTTTTTTCCTTCATTACCCTGATATTAACACCTGCCCTTCGGGCAAGTATTTTTACTGCCTCGGGGAAGGTGATATTGTCATGACGCATTATAAAGCTGAAGATGTTACCGCCTTCTCCGCAACCAAAACAGTGGTATATCTGCTTATCAGGGCTTACTATGAAGGAAGGGGTCTTCTCAGAATGAAAGGGGCACAGTCCCTTGTAATTCTGTCCTGCCTTTTTCAGGTCAACATAATCAGAGATAAAATCAACTATGTCGAGGCGGGATTTTATCTCCTCAAGGATTTTATCTTCCATAACACCGAGCCAAGAGCCAAGAACAAAGAACCAAGATTACCTTCCTCGTCTTTGTTCTGTGTTCTTTGTTCTGGCTTCTGAGCAGTTCCACTTATTGATAACTAATTTTTGAGCCTGCTGAATCTCCTGAAACCCGAACATTCGAGGATATTTGGTTCCCAGCCCGATGTCTTGATTATCTCGTCGAGGAGGAGATTGAGTCCAAGATTATCACTCGAAATATGCCCTGCTATTATAACATTAATATGATTCTTCTCAGCCTCTTTCTTATGTTCTTCACTCAGATGCATTGCCACAATGGTATTTATACCGCTTGTTGACATGCTTCCAAATATATCCTTTGATCCCTCTGTACCACCTGTCATATCAACAAAGACCCTTCCAGCCTTTCTTGATTTTGAACCTATAAGGATTTTTGGCCCCGCACCATTCCCTGTAGCCTCTCTATATTCTGGAATCCCTCTAAGGATATCCATCACGTCATCAATGGTATAGGGCTTATTCTCTTCAATGGTCTTCTGTAGATAGGTAGCAACCATATTATCTGCCGGCGTGTGGAGACAGAGGAAAGGTATTCCCAATAGCCTTGCAGCATCAACTGCCCTTGTATGGTTTACAGGCATAAGTCTTCTTTCCACTTCCTTTATCCTTGTATCCATCAGGTCTTCTGCAACACTTATAGGTACCCCGAATCTGTGGAGTATATCGGCCTGAATACGCATTACATCATACAGATTTGCATAGGCCTTTCCTTCAGGGTGGTGGGAAATTACAAGGTCAATAGTAGTTCCTTTATCTCTTAGTCTATCTGCTAAAAGGACCTCACCAACCTCTATATCTATACCAACAAGGACATTTCTTATCTCCTCTTCCCCTGTACCATGTAATATCCTTGAGTCTGAATAAGGGTTTGTTAAAGATTCCTTATCAAAAGAGTCCTTTTCCTTGTCTTTAAGCGATTCGAAGTCTTTTTTCCTTGTTTCGAGGTCTTTCTGAACGATCTCTTTTCCCCTCGGATCGTTCTCGATACCAGTTGCTATAGCCTTTTCATATAGTTCTCTGAGTCTCATTTACACCTCGGCTGGTTGAAATTCTCATGTTTAAGCAGGGGTTTTTAAGCAGATAAGAGTAACTTTTTTGGCAATAATAACCCCTTCTGATTGAGAATCAATCAGAAATAACTACTTCTTCACAAAAAAGTGCCATCTTGCTTCAAAAGATAGAGATATTATCTTGTAATCATCTTCAACTTCTTGAGAGCCTTCTTACGGGCAGCAAGCGCCTTTTTCTTTCTTTTAACGCTTGGCTTCTCGTAATGCTCCCTCTTCTTTATTTCGGAAAGTATCCCTTCCCTTTCGCACTGTTTCTTGAATTTCTTTAGTGCGTTTTCGAAGGAATCGCTCTCCTTAACCTTTACAGAGGGCATCCATATACCCCTCCTCCCTAACCGGGTCCCAAAAAATCTCTGACTTTTTGAGTCTCCCTTTCCTATGATCTCCAAATGCATAACTATGCATTTTCTCGGAGTAAATTACTTTAGCAGTTGATATGGCAGTATGTCAAGCCATACAAAAAATAAAGCCTTTTTACGGAACAGTGAGCGTTATCTCCAGTCAGTGTTTTGCCTATGCTGGCAGGATAGGCCCTTGTAAGGATTGATTACCATGCTGTCAGGTATAAAGTCACCACAACGGCAGTTCCATCCACCCTCAGCCCGCTCATCTTCAGTCAATATCGACCCGCAGGCTGGGCAGATCAGTTCGTTTTCATCAGGAATGAAATCAGAATATTGACTCATAATATATTTTACCATATGGGATAGCATATCGAACCATAATTCTGAAATAATCGAGGCTTTCTCGAAAACACCTTTGAAATTCAGGTTATAATATTATCAAAGCTCTTAGCTCATGGCTGATAGCTATGAACTAAGAACGATGAGCTATGAACTATGAACCAGGAACTAAAAATGGAAACAAGTGGAAAGATAAATCTTAAGGCACTATCAGCGGATGGCATTAGAAACTTTGTGAGTGATAAAGGCCTGCCCCTTTTCAGGTCTAAGCAATTAATCCACTGGATATACAGGAAGTATGTAACTAATATTAATGAGATAACGGAATTTTCCGAGTCCCTTAGAAGAGAACTCTCAGAAAGTGCCTACATCAGTAATATTGACCTCATTGAGAGCCAGAGATCAAAGGATGGTACGGAGAAATATCTCTTCAGGCTTGAAGACGGAGAGACGATAGAGAGTGTATTAATACCTGATAAAGAGAGATTGACATTGTGCATATCATCACAGGTTGGGTGTGCAATGGGCTGTAGATTTTGCCTTACTGGCAAGATCGGGCTCAGGAGGAATCTGAAGGCCTATGAGATAGTGGATCAGGTGATATCTGTGAGTAGGTTTATCTTACCGAAAAAATTGACCAATGTGGTCCTTATGGGGATGGGTGAGCCCCTCGCAAATTTTGACGAAGTGGTTGATGCGCTCTGGAGGATGACTGAATTTATGGGTATCTCTAAGAGGAGAATAACCCTTTCCACATCTGGCATTGTACCTGCTCTTCTTGATCTTCCCCGGAAGGCTCCTCATGTAAATATAGCTATATCTTTAAATGCCACTACAGACGATGTGAGGAATGAGATAATGCCGGTTAACAAGGTTTATCCGTTAAGGATGCTTCTCGATGCGTGTAGGTCTTATCCACTTGAGCCCAGGAGGAGGATCACCTTCGAGTATATCCTTCTCGATGGTGTAAATGATTCTCAAGACGATGCGAGGAGGCTTGTTCGTCTTCTAAAGGGCATACGCTGCAAGGTAAATCTTATCCCCTTTAATCCCTATGAGGGTGCTGAATTCGGGAGTCCCACAGAGGAAAAGATAAAGACCTTTCAGAAGGTGCTTATCGATAAGGGTATGACGGCACTTATCAGAAAGAGCAAAGGACAGGATATAAGGGCTGCCTGTGGACAACTCAGGGCAGGGTATATTAAGAACCGATAAAGGTACCGACGAGTTTTATTAACTCCTGGGTCTGAATCGGCTTCGATAAGTATGCATTGGCACCAATGGCAAGTGCCCTTTCTCTGTCTTCTTTTGCCCCTTCAGTTGTGATTATAATAATCGGTATCTTTTCATAGGATGCATTACTCCTCACAAGACTTACGAGTTTTAATCCATCCATAACAGGCATATTAATATCTGCCAAGATGAGGTCTATCTTTTCTGAGGAGAGTTTTTTTAGGGCATCAACACCGTCTGTTGCCTCGATAACCCTCGAGTTAGGAATTCTCTTCATAGCAAAGGTTATTAATTGTCTCATAGTTGGTGAGTCTTCTACAACGAGTATATTTGGCATTGTACCTCCTTATCTTTTAGGTTTTTCCTTGAGAAGTTCAAGAAAACTCTGTATAGTTGTTAATTTTCTCTCCGATTGGGTATAGAGCCTTGAAGAGAATATTGCAGTTGCAGCATGTCCTGCCAGGAGATTAAACAATTCATAATCAACATTTGTGAATCCACTTTTTTGCATAAGAAGCGAGTAAATTGCTATTACCCCGATCACATGCTCTTTAATCTTCATTGGTATGCACGCAATAGGCATTGACCCTGCCACATCACCCCTAACTGAAAGGTCTGCTGCAAAGTAACTTTCTCCCTCCCTTACGACATCTCCTATTATTCCTTCTCCAATCTTAACCCTTGGAACAGTCTCGACAGGGATACCCTCAGCAGCAACAGGGACTATTTCGTTTGTCTTGTCATCGATCAGGAATATGGCAAAAGTTTCAGCACCAATAAGATTTATAATGATCTCAATGACAATCCTCAGTACCTCTTCATAGTCGAGGGTTGAGTGGAGTTGATAACTTGCAACATAGAGGTTTGCCAGAGCGTTGTTTTGTTCTTCCACCTCCACATACTTTGAGGCAAAATCCTTGTTCTCTTCTTCTACCTTTCTGTATCTTTCTGTTAGCGAATTTATCTCTGCCTCGAGGGCCTTTATCCTTTCCTCATAGAATTGAATCTTAGATTCATCAGCAGAACGTTTCATGGACTCTTCAAGTTGTGCAATTCGGAACCTCAGCTTTTCGTTCTCTCTGAGGAGTTCCTTTGTAAACTCCTCTCCCTTCTTAAACATCTGCACAATCTCTTCGACCCTGCTTGTCAGACCCTGTTCTTTTTCCATGCCTTTTCCCTTTTTCCCATAACTATCGTTGTTATCTCTTTTGGTATCTCATCAAGTGGTAGAATCCTGTCCACAACTCCAGTCTTTATTGCCTCCTGTGGCATACCGAATATTATGGCTGTAGATTCTGACTCTGCTATAGTATAACCACCTTTCCTTTTAATTTCTACTATCCCCTCCTTCCCATCATTTCCCATGCCAGTTAGTATGACGCCAACCGCAGAGGACCCGTATATCTCTGCTGAAGAAGACAGAAGCATGTCAACGGACGGTATGTAACGGTCTTCGCTGTCAGGTTCCTTGAGAAAAACCTTAACACTGTTGTTCCTCTTTTTAAGAACCATGTGTGAGCCTCCAGGACATATGAGGGCGGTACCTGCCCTGACTGTATCCCCGTCCTCAGCCTCCTTAACGTGTAAGGGCGATATCCTGTTAAGTCTTTCTGCGAAGGTTGTTGTAAAGCCCTTGGGCATATGTTGTGTTATGAGTATAGCAGCCGGGAAATTTGCTGGCAAGCTCGTAAGGATAATCTGAAGCGCAGCAGGTCCTCCGGTTGATGCACCTATCGCTACGGCCTCTATATTACCTGAAAAATCATCTTTCTTTGAATCTGGTCCAATATCAATTATATGAGGTGCCTTGCTTATGAGTTCACTCCTTACAACCAGTTTTTCGAGTTTGAGGTTTTTTATACCCCTTATCTTATCGAGAAGGTCATTCTTTATATTCTTAAGCTCTATCGTTGCCTTCCTCGATGGCTTGGCGATAAAATCTACTGCGCCGAGTTCGAGGGCCTTAAACAGGGTCTTTGAGTCGGAATAGGAACTTACTATTATTACAGGTGTTGGCCTCTCTTTCATAAGCCATCTGAGGAAGGTAAAACCATCCATCTCTGGCATCTCGAGGTCGAGGGTAATTACATCAGGCCTTAATCTTACAGTCTTTGTCATTGCCTCTATGCCATTTGAGGCAATACCTATCACTTCGATGTCACCTTCACCGGATAACATATCCTTTATTGACTGCCTGCTGAAGGCTGAATCATCCACAATCAGGACATTGATCTTATTTAACATTTATGAAAACTCTCCTGTTTATTGGTTTCTGGTAGACCATATCGTTTCTTAAATGTTTTAAGGCAAAGGATGTTGAGACATTCATTAAGGATTCGGCGTGACCGAGGAGTAAATAACCTCCCTCGACGAGGCGATCATAAAAATTATCAACAACCCTTTTTCTTGCCTCATAATCAAAGTAGATAAGGACATTTCTGCAGAAGATTACATCCATTGGTGCAACAAACTTTACCTTGAGTGGATCGAGGAGATTCAGGTAACTAAAGTTTACGAGATTCTTAACCCTGTCGGATATCACAAGGCAATCATCTTCTTCCCTGAAGTATTTTTTTATATAATAATCATCAGTACATCTGAAGGAGTTTTTTCTATAGACTCCCCTCCTCGCATTGGACAACACGCGCTGGTTTATATCGCTGCCCAGTATCTCTATATTCCATCCATCGAGCCTTCCGTACTCGAGTATCAAGATGGCTATTGTGTATGGTTCCTCTCCTGTTGAGCAGCCTGCGGACCATATCCTCAAACTCCTTTTCTCCTTATTTATGTCTCTCAGTTCAGGCAGTATTTCTTCACTGAATGCCCTTAACTGATTTTGCTCCCTGAAAAAATAGGTCTCGTTTACAGTAAGCAGGTCAATGGCCTCTTTTATTTCATCATCCCTTTTTTTGTCATAGAGCAGAAATCTGTAATAGTCTCTGAAATCATCGAGAAAGAGTAACCTTAACCGTCTCTGGAGTCTCCTCTCGATGAGAAATATCGAGCCATCATCAAAATAGATGCCACAGTAATCCTTAATCAAATCTCTGAGGAGTCTGAAGACATCCTCTGTTAAATGGATAGTGTCTTTCCTGCCAAACATTCCCTGATCGCCTTTCTCACAACCTCATCTTCCTCAATATCATAGAGCCTCTCAATCTCAGATAAAATAACAGGATTGAGCCTTTTGCAAAGAACTTCGAGGGTTGCAAGTCTTGTTGCCCAGTCCTGATTCATTAGAAAGGGCAGTATTATATCATCAATGTCGTCAAAGGATGAGAGGGCCCTTATAGCTGTTCTTCTTATCTCCATGTCTTCAGAATTTATCATCCTTATTAAGGCATCCCGCGCATCCTTACCACCTATCCTTCCCAGTGCCATTATTGCGGTCGTTACAACGAATCCGTTTCTATCAACCAGGGCATTTATCAGATGGGGTACAGCCCTTGCGTCTCCTGTCAAGCCGAGGGCCTTTGCTGCCGCAACCCTGACGGAGTCATCGGTGTCGTTAAGGAGAAGGATAAGTGGTTCAACCGCTTTTTCACCTGCGCTTGAGGCAAGCCCTATAGCAGCCGATGCCCTAATACCAGGGTACTCATCTGTAAGTGCAATGAGGAGGTATCTTTGAGCTTCATCTATGCCAAGCTTTGAAAGTGCCTCTGTTACCGCATATCTGACCGAAAGGTCATCATCCTTGAGGGCAAACCCAAGGCTGTTAACAGCCTCGACACATCCTATTTCCCCTATGAGTATGGCAGCGTTTTTCCGCAGTTTGGGATTCCTGTCAATGAGGAGTTTTGTTAATCTATTAACATCTATCTCGTTTTTAAAGAGGCTGAGGGCTGATACCGCTACTTCCTGGACATCCTCATATGGGTCCGAGAGCAGTGGAAAGATAAGATCGATTGCTCTTGGACTGCCAATCCTCGATAGTCCAAGAGCTGCCATTGCCCTGATATGGCCATCCCTGTCTGTAATCAATTTCTCAAAAAGACTATAATACTCAGGTGACGCAATCTCTGCCAGTGACTCAATAACGAATCTCTTTTTCTGGATGTTGTCTGTATCCAGCAGTGAGAGCAGGGAAGATGGTTTATCTTTGCCCATAAAGATGAAGGCCCTCTTAACATCATCAATAAATCTTTCATCTGTGGATAGATCGAGAAGGGATGAAAGGGTAGATTCATCCCTTAGCAGGCCGAGCAGCATGATGGCAGAGGCTCTTATTTCATCCCTTTTGCTCCAGGCCATGGAGAGAAGTCTATCAGCCATTTCTCTACCGTATTTTTGAAGTTCTCTCGAGATCACTTCTGCCTGAATACCATTATGATAGAAGACCTCAACGGTCTTTGCAGCTACTTCCTGTATCGTCCTCGATTTATCGAGGATGAAGGGTATGACATGTTCAAGCGTATCAGGATCAGCAAGTCGACCGAGGGCAACGATAACAGGCTCTCTCAGAGCCTTGACAGAGAGTGACCTTAACAGGTGAGGAATTGCCCTCTTGTCGCCTATCCTTCCCAGGGCATCAGCGGCAGGAAAGGCTGTCCAGACATCACCACTGTTGAGTATATCTATGAGTGCATCAACGACCGTTGCTTCTCCCATATGACCCAGGTGTTCAACAGCCGATGCCCTGACATTTTCATCTTCATCCTTCAGTGCCTGCAGTAAAAGGGGGATTACCTTTCGATCCTTTATCTCGCCAAAGATGTCGATGATAAACTTCCTGACATCCCTGTTATCGGTACCAAAGGCTGTCATCAAGAAAGGCGTTGCCATTTTGCCGAGTTTTATCAATGATTCAATAGCAGAATTTCTTGCTCCTGCGTTGTCCTCAATATAAAGCAGCCGTATCAAGCCGTTGATATATCCGTGTAAAGGAAAATTCTCAATAAGTATCTCCGAGGCGAGCTTTCTTATCCTCCAACTCCTATCCTCCATCGCCTTGAGAAGTTCAGGGATGGCAATATCCTGAGATTGATTTTTTAAATCCTCTATAGCCTTTCTTCTGAGTTCGATCTCAGACTCGGTTATTTGTTGCATTCTGTATCTCACCTTCTATCTCTTTTTCTCTTAGCTCCTCGATCTTAATCTGTTCTTCTGCAGAAAGTATTCGATCGAGGTTAAGGATTACTATAATTCGTTCACCTTTCTTACCTATCCCTGTCATATATTCAGTTTTTAATCCCCTGAATATAGAGG
The DNA here is from genome assembly GCA_046290845.1 of Thermodesulfovibrionales bacterium. GTDB lineage: Bacteria > Nitrospirota > Thermodesulfovibrionia > Thermodesulfovibrionales > UBA9159 > JBBIPQ01. The sequence goes on along the minus strand of JBKBUA010000025.1, from coordinate 5,638 downwards.
GGGGCGCCGAGATATCGGTTGGTTCCAGATCGATTATCTCTTTTATATCATCAACGAATAAGCCTATCTTTTCTCTTCCAGATCTTATTACTACTATGCGACCCTTACCCTTCATATCCTCGAATCCAAATCTCTTCCCGAGATCAATAACAGGTATAATCTCACTTCTGAGATTTATAACACCTGACAAAAATTCGGGGAGATTTGGCAAATGAAAGACCTTTTGCTTCTTCAATATCTCGACTATTCTATATATCTCTATACCGAACTCTTCTCTGCCGATAATGGCTATAGCTATCTTTCCCATCTATTGAACTCTAAATATCTCTGTCTCTCTTTTCATGGCCTCTATCTCCTCACGAAGTGTGTTGAGAGACAGGGCGATCTCTTCTATATCGGTTGCCGTTGTATTTATAGTTCTCTTTACATCTTCCACAGAGGTTACTATCTTTTCGTTCACCTTTAACTGTTCCTGTGCGGACTGGCTTATCTGTGAAACCATGGATGATGTTATCTCTATATTTTTTGTTATCAGATTCGTCCCCGAGGCATGTTCCTGCGTTCCTTTCTTTACGATTTCTGCAACCTCCTTTATGTCACCAATGCTGTTTAGCATATGACTTGAGCTCTTCTCCTGCTCTTCTGTTGCCCTTGCGACCTGTTCTATCATCTTCTGTATATTTTCCATTGAGATGCTTATTTGCCGCAATGCCCCGGCCTGTTCCTCTGTTGCTCTTTCGATCAACTTTGCCATCTGGGCCGATTTCTGTGCTGTTTCGAGGGTTTGACCCATTGCCTCACCTGCTTTGAATATCATCTTCTTCCCATAATCGGCGCTATCAACGCCAACCTTAATGGCATCGACCGCCTCTCTTATGTCCTTCTTTATCGTATCCACTATATTGGCTATCTCCTTTGCTGAGCTTGATGTTCTATCAGAGAGGTTCCTTATCTCATCAGCAACAACAGAAAAACTCTTTCCATATTCTCCTGCCTGAACAGCAAGAATAGCTGCATTAAGGCTTAGAAGATTTGTTTTCTCGGTTATCTCCTTTATGACCTGGAGTATCTTTTCAATGCCCTTTGATCTCTCATCAAGCCTTCTTATTATTATTGATGATCGGTTGACTTCATCCACTATCTTTTCCACCGCATCTATTGCATCGGCAATTGCTAATGTCCCCTGATCTGTGAGTAGTTCCCTTACTCTTGAGGCCATTTCTGCGGAATTTTTTGCATTATTTTCAACCTCGATGATCGAGGTATTAATTTCGTTTACTGAGGATGTGGTGCTTTCTGTGGCGATGGATAAGCCAACGGTGCTCTCTGCTATTGCCTTTGATGTCTGGGATGTTTCTGCAATCATTGCATAGGAATCTTCGACTGCCTTAAAAAGCCTCTCTGTACTCATCGCTATCTCTTCTGCCGTTGCCCGTATCTCAAGAAGGGATGTAACATTCTCAGCAGAGGCAGATGAGAGCCTTTCGGTACTTTCGGATATATTCCTTTGAGATTGGTTCGCACTCTTGATAGATGTTACAATGGAGTCTATTGCTCTCGATTGCCGTGTAGCAGCATCGCTGACATTTTTTAAGGTTAATGTAAGTTGTTCTACCGCAGCCACAACATTCCCTGATATGGAATAGAATTTCTTTATAGTGTCAGAAAACCTCTCTATAAGGAATCTCAGTCCCTTTGCTATACTGTCCATCTCTTTCTGATTCATTTCAGGTACCTTTACAGTCAGGTCTCCTGCTGTGACCCTCGAAAGAAGATTGTTTATCATCTCTACAGGTCTTCCTACCGTCCTCTGGAAAAAGAAGAAGATAGCCACTACCACAAAGATAAACACAATCACCTGCCCCACAAGAGAGACCGTAAGAAGACTTTTTATATTTTTGTTGGTCCTTTCTCCGCTGTAACGAATCTCGACATTACCTATTGTTTCATTACCCGTGGTAATCGGAGCCGAATAAAGATTTGTATAGGGGATATAGAAAGGATTGAAATTCTTTCTTTTATTTTCCTGTCTTACAACTTTTTGTCTAATGATTAACCCCTTTCTATCAGAAACTTTAACCGAGATTATATCCTCATCCCTTGCGAAGACATCAATATATTGATCAAGGGATAGATAATCATTCGAAAGGATAGCAGATGCTGATATAGCAATCAGCATATCAGCGTTGGACTTTATCTTTTCATTCAATGACCTGAGGTGATAGTCTCTCTGGCCATTCACGAACCATATCCATAGTGATCCCTGGCCGACCATGAGTATAATGAGCACGATAAAAGTGAATCTTGTTGCAATTGATATCTTCTTCATTTTAGATCATTCCTATTCTTGCCATCTCTGTTCTTATTGGTTCGTAGTCGCTATCTTTTGCCTCTGTGAAGCCTGTATAACTTTCATCGATTGACTTGAGGATTGTTGCACCTTCTGGATCTGTGTCCTTCAATGTGATAAGGGCTGTTCTGATAATAGAGAGGTCTCCTTCACTTAGGGATGGGTTATAGCAGATATTAAACTCGGGGATTTCATCAGAAAGCTTCAGGAATCTTATTCCCTTATCCTTGAATTTATAAGCTGTTGACTCCATTACACCACCTGCGTCATATTCCCCTTTGAGAACTGCCTTTATTACATCATCGTGATGCCCCAGATAGTTGTAATACTTAAGATCCGTTAGGTCTATTCCTGCCTGCTTGAGCATGGCTCTCGGTATTATATGGCTCGACGTGGATCTCATATCACCAAAGGCAAAGGTCCTGCCCTTCAAATCCTCTATTGACCTGAGGTCAGAGTCATTTCTCGTGATTATGACTGAGTGATGATAGGGCTTGCCATCCCTGAGTGCCTTGGCAAATACCTTTACTCCGTATCTTTTGTTGGCCTCAATGTATGTTGATGGCGTCATATAACACAACTGTGTTATATTCTGGCCTATGTCTTTTATGGCACCTTCGAAATCGACGGCTATCCTTAAATCCACAGGTCTGCCCAGCTTTCTGCTCAGGTATTCTGTGAGGGGCGAGAATTTCTTAAACATAATTGCAGGAGACTCGAGAGGGACGACCCCGAATCTTATAACAACTCCCTTTTCTTCATAAAACATAAAACGTTCTGTCTCTGCCTTCAGAAGTTCTGTATCCTTGTATAATTCACGAAGTTTATTATTGATCTTGAAGGCAAGATTTCTGTTATTTTCAGGGACACCCTTAATACCATCGATTGTGTTAAGTATATGCCTTGTTCCGATCTTGTGCTCTGAAAGGGCCTTTGATATTTGCTGACTCCTATCAGAGGCTATCTCCATAGCCTGTGATATCTGTTTGCTGCTTATCGCCTGCTCCTCCGTTGCCTTTGTAAGGTGAAGCGAGACATCTCGTATCTTCTCTGTTGCCTTCATTATGAGGAGTATTCCCTTTGACTGCTCCGATGTAGCCTTTGCAATCTGTTCGGTCATATTCTTAACGCGTTCCATTGCCTCTGTGACAAGTCTTGCAGCCTTTGACTGTTCCGTAGTGGATCGCTCTATAGACATTGCCATTTCAGAAGACCTCTTTGAACTCTCAAGAATCTTGCTAAGGGAATCGCCTGCCTCACGGGCAAGTCTGAATCCCTCATCAACGGATGAGAGTCCCTCTTGCATAGCCTCGACAGCACTTTTCACCTCACTCTGTACAGACTGTATAAGTGCCGATATTTCCTGCGTAGAAAAGGCCGTTCTTTCCGCAAGGTCTTTTATCTCATCAGCCACAACCGAAAATCCCTTGCCGTGTTCGCCTGCCTGTGCTGCAAGAATTGCCGCGTTAAGGGCAAGAAGGGTGGTCTGATCCGTAACCTCGTCTATAACCGTAAGGATCTTTCCTATCTCGTCTGACCTGCCTCCGAGCTTTCTTATAAGCTCTGCCGTCCTTTCGACTGAAGATTTTATATTCTTCATCCCCTCAATTGTTTTTTCTATTGATGCCATGCCGAGTGTAGCAGCGTCAGAATTAACCTTCTCGGATAGCCTTGCTGACTCTTTTGCGCTCATCTCGACTTCCTTGATTGTAGAGGTTATCTCTGATATTGCTGAGAGGGTCTCCTCTGATGCAGAGGCAAGGTCTTCTGCATTGGTAGCGACCTGTTTAATTGTTGCTGAGAGTTGTTCGATTGATGAGGATGTAGATTCCACAGCGGCATGAAGTTCATGGATATTCTCGTTTATGCTGCCGATGCTCGAGGCCATCTGCTCCATTGATGCAGAGGTTTCTTCAATTGAGGCGGCTAATGTCTCCGTGTTATCAGAAATCTCTGTTGCAGCAGAGTTGAGTTCAGACACAGAAAGGGATATATTATTTATTGCCTCTGTCTCGATCTCTGCGCCCTTAATCACATTCTTTGATTCATTCTCTACATTTTCTGTAACCTTCATTATCCTGTCTGACAACCCTTTGATTCTCTGCAGAACACCTCCGAGTGATCTGAAGGACTCTTTAAAGTTCCTGACGAGGGAGCCTATTTCATCCTCACTTTCAACCTTTATGTCAAAGGTCAGGTCTCCATCTGCAATCCTCGATGCAGCCCTCTCAATCTCTTTGACAGGTGATAATACCATTCTCCTTAACATTGTCCAGAGCAAGAAGGCAAAGGCAACAGAGGCAATGACAGTTGCCACTATAACAAAGCTGATCATGCTCATTGCCTCTTTGCTTTCTTTCTCTGTTGAAATAGTTATCTTCAAGGCACCGAGTATGGGTTTTTCAGCACCATGACATCTCTGGCAGGCTTGATGATTTTTCAGAGGCATGTAAAAGATATGGCGATAACCTTCTTTTTTTATTATCCTTTCAGCGCCTGATTTAAGCTCTTTCAGCGCTTGTGCCTCTGAGGCAGGAGAGGCTGGTTTGAAGGCCTCCCTTCCATCGAGGTCGTATACAGCTATGCCCTCAAGGCTCTTGAGATCCTTTATATTATTCAATATCCTCAGGGTTATATCGGCCTTTCCTTCGAGCATGGTTGTCTCGATGTTCTTAAGGACTATACCTGAAAGGGTGTTATTTGCTGAGGTGGTAAGGGTATGAATCGTCTTTTTCTGGATAGAGACTGCCATTATGGCGGCCGCTATATTACCGATAATTAGCAGGCCAATCACAATGGATAATATCTTGAACTCAAGCCTTTTTCTCATAATGCCTCCGTATATTTTACATGGTATTCATTATTTCTTCAGTATTAATAATTGATATAAAACGACTATTAAAGATGGCAACTTGCTGAATATATCTCGATTGTGACTCATCAAGGTGAGGGGGGCTTTCTGTAAGTGCCCTGGCAGGCAATCTCACAACACCTGCTATCATGTCAACCATTACACCTATTGGCCCTCTGTCGCCTTTCAGGATTATTATCTTCTGTCTCGTTGAGCTATCCTTGCCAGTAAGTGAGAGCATCCTTTTAAGGTCAACTACAGGTATTATCTTACCCCTTAATGATGTAACACCTAAGAGGTATTCAGGCGTCCTCGGAAGAGTAGAGATCTGCTGTGGCCTTATGATTTCCTCAAGTTCAGATATCTTGAAGGCATACTCCTCGCTGTGCAGGCTGAAGACGAGAAGTTCAACCATCTCCTCGGTCTCTTCGATTTCT
>JBKBUA010000257.1:0-1239 GCA_046290845.1 Thermodesulfovibrionales bacterium | reverse complement strand
CCTTTCCCTCATAATTGAATCAACAACCCTCGCCACCCTCACCATCTCCCTTACATCATGAACCCTGAGTATATTGGCTCCATTATATATAGCTATCGCTACTGAAGCAGCCGTTCCATCAAGCCTCTCCGCTGGTGGTAAGTCACCGAGTATCTTGCCTATAAAGGCCTTTCTCGATACGCCTATAGCAACAGGTCTTTCCAGCAATGTGAACTCCCTCAGATTGTTTAATATCTCGAGGTTATGTTCAAAGGTCTTCCCAAAGCCAATACCCGGGTCTATAATGATCCTATCTTCCTTTACACCAAACTTAATCGCAAGCCTGATACTTATCCTTAAATAATCCATTATCTCTGGTATAAGGGCTTCATAGGAGGGATTCAACTGCATATCCTTTGGCCTTCCCTTTATATGCATGATGATCACTGGCACATCATATTCAGCCACTACCTTCGGCATATCAGGGTCGAACCTTAATCCGCTTATATCGTTCACCATTGTTGCCCCGGCATCAAGGGCCCTTCGTGCTACCTCTGCCTTATAGGTATCAATAGAGATGGGAATATTTATCTCCTTTGAAAGGGCATTAATGACAGGTATGGTACGTCTTATCTCCTCCTCAACCGAAACAGGCTCTGAGCCTGGCCTTGTTGATTCGCCACCAATGTCTATAATATCAGCCCCCTCCTCAACGAGTCTGAGGCCATGTTCTATCGCCTTCTTCTCATTGTAATAAAGACCGCCATCAGAGAAGGAATCAGGCGTAACATTGAGGATACCCATTATGTAGGACCTTTTAGAAAAGTCCAGTGAGAAGTTCGACCACTCGAGTCTCATTTTATTATACAGGAAAATTCCTACTTTATCTTTTCAATAAATGCCTTTGCTACTTTAAAGGCGTCTTTCAGCATATTTACATCTTCAAGCAAACCCCTGTAGTATCCCGCAATATGCAAGGTCTTATAGAGCTTGTCAAATTCTCTTGTAAGTTTACCATTGTGAATCGAGAGATATTTCTTGAGCATATCCCTGTAGCCCTCTACAGACTGGGGCAGATTTTCTGGAGCAACACCTTTTTTTATTAGATATTCATCTATTGCCTTCAAAACCGCAAGATAGGCTGTTCCGCAGGCCTCCTGGACATATTTAATATCTGTGTATGTATCATCCTCGATAGGAGACTTGAGCAGCAGTTTTTTTGCATTCTCAAAATACCTGATTGCCTCTGATTTAGTCTTT
>JBKBUA010000256.1:0-1262 GCA_046290845.1 Thermodesulfovibrionales bacterium | reverse complement strand
ACGGTCATTATCTTTGGCCTTATCCTTTTTACGGCACCATACATGATTGCATCTCTCAGGTCATTAACAGTATTGAGCTTGCCTTCCCTCTTCCACTTCTCATAGGCAAGCTCGAGATAAAGGAGCATTACAACCCCTGTCTCAGCATCTAATCCAGCAAGGGCTATTATTCCGACCCAGACCGCTATACTCATGTTGTAATTGAGCAGATAGAGGAGCCAGAAGGAGCCAACGAGTGAGAAGGGGACGGCTAAAAGCACTATCATGGTCTTTGTGATCGATTTCGTATTGAAGTATATGAGGACAAAGATTATAAGTATCGTTAAGGGTATAACTATCTTCAGCCTCTCGTGGGTCCTTATCATATACTCATATTCGCCACTCCATTCAAGTCTGTAACCTTCTGGAATCTTCAGCGAGGCGACCTTTTGTTTGGCCTCATTTATGTATCCACCAACATCCCTGCCTGAAAAGTCTATATAAACATAGGATGCAAGAAGACCTTCCTCGCTCTTTATCTGTGTGGGACCTTTCGCGATTTTTATATCAGCTATCTGACCGAGGGGAACCTGTGCAACCGGTGATTGGCTATTGGCTATAGGAGAGGAGTTAGAGGACATCTCGCTTTGCCTATTACCCATACCCTCTTTCCCACTACCTGCCATAACAGGGACAAGGACCCTCTTAAGTCTTTCTATGTCATCCCTCAGTTCCCTCGGGTAACGAATATTCACAGGATACCTCTCTCTCCCCTCAATCGTTGTGGTGAGGTTCATTCCACCTATGGCTGACTGGATTATCTCATTAACATCATCTACATTCAGCCCGTACCTTGCAGCCTCCTGCCTCTTTATGCTTATGTCCAAGAAGTATCCTGTTGTTACCCTCTCGGCATATACACTCCTCGTCCCCTTTATATCCTTTAGAAGGTTTTCTATCTCGATGCCAATTCTTTCAATCTCCTCGAGGTTTGGCCCCATCACCTTAATACCTGCTGGTGTCCTTATCCCTGTTGATAGCATATCTATCCGAGCCTTAATAGGCATGGTAAAGGAATTTGCAACCCCTGGTATTGTTAGTTTCTCGTTCATCTCATTCTTCAGGTCCTCAACAGTCATCCCCTTTCTCCACTCTGATTCAGGCCTGAGGTTTATCACTGTCTCGAACATCTCCAGAGGTGCGGGGTCTGTCGCGGTCTCTGCCCTCCCTGCCTTCCCAAAGACCTGAGCTACTTCTGGTATCTGCTTCAAGAGTCTATCCTG
>JBKBUA010000255.1:0-1327 GCA_046290845.1 Thermodesulfovibrionales bacterium | reverse complement strand
CAATGGGAATAAAGAGAGGATAAAGAATGTAAAACGAAGCGTTTTTAATGCTTGACAAAAACACTATTCATGGGAGATGTGATGAAGACTTTAAAGGTTATATTTTTCCTGTCCTTTTTTTTCGTGCCCTCAATGGCCTTTGCATGGGGGCCTCTGACCCATTTTTATTTAGGCAGTGAGATCCTTTCTCTCGGCTCTCTCATCCCGGCGGGTATTTACTCAATCCTCAAAAAATATAAGCACGATTTTCTATATGGTAATCTCATGGCCGATATCGTTATAGGTAAGAAATATCTCCCCGAGGACAAGAACTCCCATAGCTGGGATGTGGCCCTGAACCTCTTTGATTCTGCAAGGACAAGGCAGCAAAAGGCCTTTGTATATGGCTATCTCAGTCATCTTGCTGCTGACACAGTGGCGCATGGTAAATTCACGGGTAACAGAAAGAATATTGGTCACACCCTCATTGAATTGAAGGCAGACAGCATAATTGATAAAAGGTACTGGATACAGGCGATAACGATTAACAAGTCGGTTCAGCAGAGAAACGATGTTTTTCTTGAAAGATCACTGGAGAGGGCAATCTTTTCTTTTAAGACAAATAAGAGGATTTTCAAGGGTATGCTTTTCCTATCCTGTTTTAACCAGAAGAGAGTAGGAGATCTGATAGAGAGGAATTTAAAGGGTTTTATGTCGCCTTCAAATAACTACATTCAAAGCCTTCACGATGAATCTATAAAAAGGATTATAGATGTCCTTAGAAACGGGAGAGACTCAAAGGTCTTTGAGGATAGCCCAATAGTCCGAGTATAGGCATAGCCTGAAATACTCCCGCCTTACCTCCTGCCACCTTTATCTGGTATAATATTAAAAAATTTCAGGAGGATGGAAGTGACCATTACAGAAAAGATTCTTGCTGCCCATGCTAACAGGGAAGAGGTTTATCCTGGAGAATTAATAAATGCTAAGGTTGACCTGATCCTTGCCAATGACATTACAGCACCGATAGCCATTCAGGAATTCAAAAAGATAGGTGCTAAGGATGTCTTTGACAGGAACAGGGTTGCCTTTGTACCCGACCATTTTGCACCCCAAAAGGACATAAAGGCGGCAGAGCAATGCAAACTACTCAGGGACTTTTCGAGGCAATACAATCTCGGTCTTTATTTTGAGGTCGGCAGGATGGGAATAGAACATGCCCTATTACCTGAACAGGGTCTTGTAGTACCTGGAGACCTCGTTATTGGTGCTGACAGTCATACTTGCACTTACGGTGCCCTCGGTGCCTTTTCAACAGGTGTTGGGTCTACAGATGTGGCTTCTGCAA
>JBKBUA010000254.1:0-1384 GCA_046290845.1 Thermodesulfovibrionales bacterium | reverse complement strand
CTCCTGGAAAGACAGAGTTACAGAGAGATACTACTTGAAAACCAAAGATTGAGGGAGATGCTCTCGCTGAAAGAAAGGGAAAAAAGATATGTAACTGCGGCCAGGGTTATAGCAAGGAGCATCGATCCTTTCAGCGATACTATAATAATAAACAAGGGAAGTCTCGAAGGTATAAAAAAAGATATGGCTGTTATTACTCCTCTGGGTCTTGTTGGGAAGGTGGTCGGTGTACAAAATGGGTATTCTACGGTCTTGCTCCTCGATGATACCAGTTTCTCTGTAGCCATAAAGATTCAGGAGACAAGAAAGGATGCTATTTTATCAGGTAATGGCAATAGAAGATGTATCCTCAAATACATCGGTCATGAAGATACCGTGAAAGAAGGGGATATAGTTGTAACCTCAGGATTTGATGACCTTTTTCCTGAAGGTGTGCCAGTAGGTTATGTTACGAGGGTCTCGAAGAGGGAATCAGGATTCTTTCAGGCTATAGAGGTAACGCCCTTTCAGGATCTGTCAGGCCTTGATGAGGTTATTATATTAAAACGATGAAGGTCTTCATTTTTATATTTTTGGTATTATCTGCCTTTGTGGTTCAATCAAAGGTATCGATCATGGGTATACCTCCAGCACTTACAGTTATCGCACCTTATTATATGGGACTCAGAGAAGGAGCGAGAAAGGGAATGATTACAGGCTCTCTTATTGGAATGATAGAGGACAGCCTTTCGGGAAATGTCCTTGGCCCTCATCTTTTAGGAAAGGGCTTAATAGGTTTTTCCTCCTCCCTTTTCTCTGGAAGTCTCTTCAGATGGACCCCCCTTCTCGGCATTATTGGCTTATTTTCTCTCACTGTTATTGACGGTCTTACCATCTTCATCACAAAGACCATTTTTAATATTCAGTTTATACCTGTCTCAAGATTAATAACAACAGTCCTTTTTCAAGGGATTTTGAATTCTCTGGCAGGGATATTCCTGAGACCTGAAAATGCGGAATAAGATTCACGATAGGATATTGATAGCGAGTTATGTAGTTATAGCCCTTTTCTCTATACTCGTCCTTCGCCTCTGGCAGCTTCAGGTCTTACAGGGTGATGAGTATAGAAAACTTTCCGAAGAAAACAGGCTAAGGATTGTTAAAATTGCTGCACCACGGGGAATCATATACGACAGAAACAATATTCCCCTCGTAAAGAATTCACCCTTTTATTCTGTATCCATCAGCCCTTTAAATGGTGTGGGTATAGATTATGTTTCTCTATCAAAGATTATAGGTGTTGATGTAGACTTTATATCCAAAAGGCTCTCCAGCAAAAAAAGCACCTTTGAACCGTTAAGGCTGAAGGAGGGTTTATCCTTTAAGGAGATTGCCTTTATTGAGG
>JBKBUA010000253.1:0-1394 GCA_046290845.1 Thermodesulfovibrionales bacterium | reverse complement strand
AGATTTCACGCCTGTTTTCCTCATCCATCTCTCTCAGGAGCTTCACAATCGCCCACTCTATAAAATCCCTGTCCTTTGTAAGGGTTATCGTTTCCCCCTCCTGTTTGGTCCCTAACATGTTACCTTCGCCAGTAAGGAGCCAGTCTTTATTTATCGAATACCTATAACATATTGCAAGTATAAGCGGCTGTGATGGCTCGGTCTTTCCTTTTTCAAGTTCACTTAAAAAACTCTGAGATATGCCGACACTGCGGGCAAAGGCCTGCTGGGTTAGGTTGAAATGTTGACGTATTTGCTTAATCCTATCAGCAATTGTTATGGACATATTTAAAAGATTTAATCGAAAAACAATAAAACAGCTTGACTTTTATCGATATATACTTGTCTTAGCCTGAGTCGGTCGAACCGACTTAGCCTGCAACATTATACCACGAAAGGAGGTGATTTTATGAGACCGAGAGCGGCTCCCCAATCACGAAGCTCGCTTCTGACCACTCGTTCAGAACGGCTTGTGGCAGAGTTGAAAAAGGGGCCTAAGACATCCCTTCAATTGCAGCTGGCTGTTGGGTCACCCAGTATTCGATCCCTCTGTCAGCACCTCCGTAAGAAGGGCTATGTTATTGAGGCCCAGAGGCTGCCGGCCCTTGGTGATGAATCTGCGATCTATCAATATCGGCTCATTAAAGAGCCAGTTTGCAAATTGCCACGTCGTAAGTGGAAGTAAGGCAGAAAGGAGGAAGGATGCACAAGGCAGGTTTACGCAGTCCGAGGCTGCTCAATGTCCTTAAGATACTCATTGATGGAAGGCCACACGAAAGCTATGAGCTGGCGGTGCTTTCAAAGAATGTCGCAATCTCGGCCAGCATATCAGAGCTCCGACAGAACAACCTACGGATAGACTGCTACAGAAGGAACGGCCGGTATTACTATCAATTAATGCACCCCCTGATTCCCTGTAGCCTTGACACCCTATTAAGAAACATTGGGGTCTCAAAAAACTAAGAAAGGAGGCATTAAGATGGCAAGGTTTATAGGTAGTTTGAAGACGATAAAGATCGAGGCGGACCGTAAGGTTCAGTTGACCTATGATATTCAGGTAAATATGCAGACGAGGACAGAGTTCTGTCGTCTCATTGAGGACTATCAAGAGGGGATGTTTTTGTATGTCAGTGAGCCCTTAAGCGGGGCAATGGTATCCCTTTATGTGCTGCTCAGGACAATAAAGATTGACATTGATAAGGCACAACTGTCAATTGAGTTCATGATGAATGACCGTGCGGTTGAAAAGACCCTCTTTGACCTCATTACGCTACAGTCATCAAACATCATCTTTGAATTCAGCAACATAGCCAAAAAGGAGCAAAAGCCTGTGTCTGTAAAGGAGGCAGCATGAG
>JBKBUA010000252.1:0-1420 GCA_046290845.1 Thermodesulfovibrionales bacterium | reverse complement strand
GGTCTCGGCAAGATTAAAGATCTCACCATCGCTGTCCTCGGCCTCTCCTTTAAACCCAATACCGATGATATGAGAGAGGCACCCTCTGTTCATATCATAAATAAACTCATAATGGAAGGCGCGGTAATAAGGGCCTATGATCCTGCTGCTATGGAGAAGGCAAGGGAAAGATTCCGAGGAATAATCTACTGTAAAGACCCCTATGAGGCAGTAATGGATTCTGATGCCCTCGTGATAGTCACGGAATGGAATCAATTCAGGAATCTCGACCTTACCAGAATAAAACAACTCATGAGGCAGCCCTTTTTCTTTGACCTCAGGAATATCTATGACCCTGAAAAGATGAGGGGGCTGGGCTTCAGGTATTTCAGTATCGGAAGACCTTAAAAAACCTAAACATTACAACATAGTGCGACAGTGCGACAGTGCTATAGTGCGACAACTTAGTGCGACAGAGCTGCGGTCGCACGGTCGCACGGAGTATCAGCCCCGAATTTATGCAATATTAGGTTATAATTATACATGGAACTTATCGGCCAGATTCGATGGCAGGACATTGTAGACATAATACTCGTCGCCATTGTCATCTACCGTCTCCTCCTCATAATAAAGGGGACAAAGGCCGCTCAGATGTTGATAGGCCTTGGCCTATTATTTCTTGCCTTTATCGTATCAGGTTACATGGAGTTTTATACCATGAACTGGATAATACAGAGTTTCTGGGCGCAGATCGTTATAGCCCTGATAGTCCTCTTTCAGCCCGAGATCAGAAGGGCACTGGCTCAGATGGGGGAGGCAAGGTTTCTTCAGGCCTTTACTCCAGCAGAGGAATTAAAGTCCCTCGATGAGATAGTAAAGGCTGCTGTGGCACTTGCAAACAGGAAGATAGGTGCCCTCATAGTGATCGAGAGAGAGACCTCTCTTAAAGACTTTGTGGAGATGGGGACTCCACTCGATGCAAAGGTATCGAAGGAGATATTGCTCAGCATATTCCATCCTACCTCTCCGATACATGATGGAGCGGTAGTGATCAGGGGTAACAGGATAGTAGCGGCAGGATGTTTTCTACCCATAGCACTGAGCGCAGAACTGAGCAAGACCCTCGGCACGAGACACAGGGCAGGCATAGGCCTCACAGAGGAAACTGATGCTATTGCCATAATAGTATCCGAAGAAACAGGAACAATCTCAATGGCGATAAACGGAAAGCTCGAATCCCCTCTCGATATGGGAACATTGAGGGACATACTGACAGACCTCTTTACATCTGTAAGAGAGAGACAACCGAGGACAAGGAAGAGATGAGATTAAAGACCTGGTTACAGAGGGCCTTTACAGAAAATATACCATTAAAGACAGCGGCGATTATAATAGCGGTTATCCTCTGGCTCTTCGTTACATCGAGGGGACAGACAGAGAT
>JBKBUA010000251.1:0-1439 GCA_046290845.1 Thermodesulfovibrionales bacterium | reverse complement strand
AAATTAAAGGGATCTTTTCTATCTTCTGTTTTTTATCGTCTGTCTTCTGCCTTCTCTTTTCTTCCTGCGCAACTACTTCAGAGTTACCACCACACCCGCCGAAATACGTGTATCAGGAGGAGAAGATAGAAAGACCATCCATGAATTCTCTCTATCATGAAAGGGCAAGCCTCTATGAGGATAATAAGGCGAGGAGATTGAATGACATCGTAACGATCAGGGTTGTTGAGAATATAAGCGGTTCAGGAAAGGCCGATACCTCAACAGGAAGGAAATCGAGTCTCGATGCAGGCATAGATGACCTCTTCGGAGCCCCTCTTAATCTTAACACAAACAACCTTTATGGCCGTGGGAAAACCTTTTCACCTACTGTTAAAGGTTCAATGGAGGATGATTTCAAGGGTAGTGGTGAGACAACGAGGGAGGGTAAGCTCATAGGCACCATAACAGCAAAGGTTGTTGAGGTGATGCCTAATGGTAATCTCGTCCTTGAGGCACGAAAGGAGATAACGATTAATAGAGAAAAACAGATCCTCGTTCTGAGAGGGATGGCAAGACCCGATGACATTGCTATTGATAACACAATTGCCAGTAACAGGATTACTGATGCTGAAATCTACTTTGTCGGTAACGGTGTGATTCAGGATAAACAGGGGCCTGGATGGCTCGTAAGGTTTCTCGATAAGGTATGGCCCTTCTAAAATCGTAAAGGTGATGCGTGATGAGGATATATTAAGGAGGAGGTAGTGAAAAAAAAGAGAATCCTTAATTTTGTATTTATTGTAGCCCTACTCCTGTCGTTTCACCTATTACGCATTACGGCATTTGCCGAACGCATCAAGGATATTGCCTCCTTCGAGGGATTCAGGGAGAATCAGCTCATTGGTTATGGTCTTGTTGTAGGCCTCGATGGCTCAGGAGACAAAGGGCTTGCCACGATGCAGGGTATTGCGAATATGCTCCAGAGGATGGGGCTGACAGTGAGGCCGAATGATATAAAGGCGAAAAATACTGCTGCTGTGATGGTAACGGCTAACCTCCCTCCCTTCCCAAAGCCTGGCATCAGGATAGATGCCATCGTATCCACCATTGGAGATGCGAAGAGTCTCCAGGGTGGAACACTTCTCTTAACCCCTTTGAAAGGCCCTGATGGTAAGGTCTATGCCCTTGCCCAGGGTCCTGTCTCAATAGGTGGTTTCGTTGGTGGCGGCGGTGGCACAACAGTACAAAAGAATCATCCAACAACAGGGAAGGTGCCAGAGGGGGTTATAGTCGAGAAAGAGCCTCCCTTTAATCTCATTAATGGTAGCGAGATAAGGCTCTTTCTAAAGAGGCCCGATTTCTCTGTAGCAAGGGAGATCGCCCTTAAGATAAATGAGGCTCTCAAATTCGATTATGCCTCTCCCTCAGACCCATCAACAGTGAGGCTCAGGATACCT
>JBKBUA010000250.1:0-1450 GCA_046290845.1 Thermodesulfovibrionales bacterium | reverse complement strand
TATCTCTTCTATCACCTCGGGATCTAACGGGGTAGATGCATTGTTATCAAGGTATATCATTCCATATCCCTGTGAACTACCTCAGGGGCAATACCATATTTTTTCCCTATATGACCTGCCATATATTCTACTATGGCTGGTGAGCGATGTCTTCCACCTGTGCAGCCAAAACCGATGGTGAGGTATCTCTTTCCTTCCTCGATATAATGGGGGATTAAGAAATCGAGGAGGTCGATGACCTTGTCGAAAAATTCCATCGTTGTTTTCTTCTCATAGATAAAATCCCGAACCTTTCTGTCCGTTCCCTTTAATTCCTTGAGGGAGGGGACAAAATTTGGGTTTGGTATGAACCTGACATCAAAGAGGAGGTCAAGATTGGTAGGGGCTCCATATTTAAATCCAAAGGAGATTATGGTTATCACCAAAGGATGACTCGATGGAACCGCGGGTCTGAAGAAGGATGAAATGAGATACCGTAGTTGATGGGGAGTATAAGAGGTTGTATCTATTACCCTGTCAGAGACATCTCTCAGCGGCTGGAGCATCCTTTTCTCTTCCTCTATTGCCCTTTCAATATCAGTGATATCCTCTGATAGAAGTGGATGGGGTCTCCTCGTCTCCCTGAATCTACGGACAATCACATCCCTCTCGGCCTCGAGGAATATAACTTCTATATCATTACCCTCTCTCAGGGTCTTCAGGACCGAGTCAAAGGCCGGAAAAAACTCCCTTTCTCTTACATCAATACCTATGCCTATTCTGTTGTCATGGGCACTGGCGGTTACGGTTGAAATAAAGGATTCGATCAGGGTTATAGGTAGGTTGTCAACACAAAAAAACCCTATATCCTCAAGGGTTCGCAAAGCAACGGTCTTGCCGGAACCAGAAAGCCCTGTGATAATTACTATGGTAGGCTTCACTACCTTACAGGTTCGATGAGCCCAAAATTCCCGTCCTTTCTACGGTATATAACATTAATCTCTCCTGATGTGAGATTCGAAAAGACAAAGAAGTCCTTATCGAGGAGTTCCATCTGCATGGCTGCCTCGTCAGGGCTCATGGGCTTCATATCAAAGCGTTTTATCTTGATGATCCTACCTGTTTCAGATGCAGATTCAGTTAAAGGGGGCGCTACTACCTTTGCCTCGCCCTTTCTATGGGATACCATTTTTTCCTTATATTTCTTTACCTGTTTTTCGAGTTTTTCAACCACATCATCTATTGAGGAATATATCTCTCCTGTTATACCTTCGGCCTGAATGAGAACGCCGTTTGCCTTCAGGAGGACCTCGACCTTATGTCTGTACTTTTCCACGGTCATTGTTACGATTGCCTCTGTGATATTCGAGAGATACCTCTCAAACCTGCTAATCTTTTCCTCCGCATATTTTCTGAGGGCAGGGGTAACATCAATGTTTCTGCCATTCACAATAATGTTCATAATACCTCC
>JBKBUA010000249.1:0-1466 GCA_046290845.1 Thermodesulfovibrionales bacterium | reverse complement strand
TCAAGGGTAAAAGAGATACTTTACACAGATAAGGATTTTTGGTATGCTAAGAGTATAGTAAAAGAAGTCTTTGACATAATACTTAAAGGTTATTTTCCTAAAAAGACACGGTGGCAGAATAGGTGTATTGATTGCTGCTATAGAAATATCTGTGCATAATGTTCTTTGACAACGCTTTTGACTAATCCACAGAATTTATTAAATTAAAACAGGCGTCTTATTGTAAGGCTTTGATAAATAAGCAAAAATAAACCTCAAGACGATGTAAAGAGTCGAAAAAATGTTGTCAGAACAACTTTTGAGGGCACATATTTATGAGAAAAACAGGCCGAGTAAAAATACTTATTTTTACTCTCGTTACGATAAGTTATTTCAAAATTGCTGTCTAAGACTTACTTCCAATAAAACAAGGATTGAAACCTTATTATGTAATCAATTAATCCCTTTTTTGGTGCGGTCTAAGACTTACTTCCAATAAAACAAGGATTGAAACTCTTCAAACACACTGGAAAACGGAACATATACCATCGGTCTAAGACTTACTTCCAATAAAACAAGGATTGAAACAGATATTCAGCCTCAAAATATAGCTCCTGAGCAGTTGTCTAAGACTTACTTCCAATAAAACAAGGATTGAAACTGACCCTCCCTGGAAGAGAATATTGCCTCTCGAACAGTCTAAGACTTACTTCCAATAAAACAAGGATTGAAACTCTTAAATTAATCCCATATATAATCCCTTTGATTGGTCTAAGACTTACTTCCAATAAAACAAGGATTGAAACCCCTCTTCCAGACTGGAAGGAGGAGATAAAGAGTGGTCTAAGACTTACTTCCAATAAAACAAGGATTGAAACATTCTCTCGGTATCCATTCAGTTGTAACCTTCAAAGGGTCTAAGACTTACTTCCAATAAAACAAGGATTGAAACTGAAAGAGAAAAATCCCTTCAGGAGTTTTCTTTTAAGTCTAAGACTTACTTCCAATAAAACAAGGATTGAAACAGATTTGCCTCATCAACTACCATCAATGACTCGTATTGTCTAAGACTTACTTCCAATAAAACAAGGATTGAAACACAGCTTCCTCTTCAGCATCTACAGCAGCCTGTAACGTCTAAGACTTACTTCCAATAAAACAAGGATTGAAACTAGAATTCTCGATGTCTTCGGCAATATCTTGGCGAGGTCTAAGACTTACTTCCAATAAAACAAGGATTGAAACCTTGACTAATTGTTTCCCTTTAAGAATTTCCCACACTGTCTAAGACTTACTTCCAATAAAACAAGGATTGAAACATTGTGCCGTTAAGTCCCTGAGATGATCTGCTATCCCTGTCTAAGACTTACTTCCAATAAAACAAGGATTGAAACAGGGTGACTTATAATCGCAAGCATTCCAGGTGACAGGTCTAAGACTTACTTCCAATAAAACAAGGATTGAAACTTAGGTTATTTTACTTCCTA
>JBKBUA010000248.1:0-1517 GCA_046290845.1 Thermodesulfovibrionales bacterium | reverse complement strand
CTCTTCAAAAAAATATCGTTCCCTCGAGAAAGGGGTATTTAGAGCGGGTAGTGATAACTTCTCCAGGTTCGATATCACCTATAAGTAATTCATCATCCTCATGTTTAAGCCTTATTTCTTCTCCAACGGGGCTAAATATCCTGGAGCAACCTGAATAATGGATATTGTTACCGTCGATTCCTTTTCGGTTCACACCAATCACAAAGCACTGATTTTCAATGGCCCTTGCCTTCAGGAGCGTGATCCAGTGATCCTCCCTCGATGATGGCCAGTTGGCAAGGACAAAGATCATCTGGACATCCTTTGCAACCTTTCTGAATAATTCAGGAAACCTCAGGTCAAAACATATAAACACTGATGAGGCTATACCATCTATGTTAAAGATAACCGTATCAGTGCCAGCACCATAAAAGAGATGTTCCTTTAGCGGTTTAAAGAGATGCACCTTTGCGTACTCAGCGATTCTCAAACCCTTTCTGTTATAAACAGCAGCAATATTCCTTCCCTTTTTATCTCCTGCATCTTTAACAGGATAACCTGCAATAATGTTTATCCTGAACTTTTCTGAAACCTCTGAAAGAAAAATGTTGGCTGAACCTTCAATCTCCTCACCAATACGATCAATGTTCATAGAAAAGCCTGTGTTGAACATCTCGGGCAGAACAACTGCATCGCATCCCTTTGAGGCTGCAAGCCCAATTAGGGAAGATACCCTCTCATAATTAGACCCCTTCGATTCCCATTTTGTATTAAGCTCAATCAGACCGATCCTCATGTTAGCCCTTCAGAAATTCCTGAAATCTCCTCTTTATCTCCAGGTGGTGGACAGGGATATTAGGCACATCCCTGTTGCCAGGAAGGGCAAGGATATGGATAAATCTCAACCCTCCAACAGCCTCCATTGCCCTTTTAATCCCTTCCCTGTCAGAGGCCTTAATTGTATTCCTAATACCGAAGGCCCTTGCGATATGCTCCAGGTCTAATCCTGTGGAAGTTAATGTCGGTTGATTACCTGTCGAACCATAGGCGCCATTGTCGATAACAATAATAGTTAAATTCTCTGGATTCAATAAGGCTGCCATTGCAAGGCTATTGGGATTCATAAGAATACTGCCATCACCGTCAATCACTATCACATCTTTTTTTGTTGAGATAGCAACTCCAATACCTATAGGTGTAGCCATGCCCATGCTGCCGAGCATATAGAAGTTAGATACCTGATCTCTAATATTGTAAAGTTCTTTTGAAGGAAAGCCAAGATTACATATAACTGCCTTATTAATAAGATAAGGAGAGAGTGTCTCTATTATCTCATAACGGGTCAAAGCCGGTGATAAGGCCTCATGAGAAGAGGGGCAGGATGATTGAATCTTCTCCAGAGTTTCTGAACCCTCGAAATCCTGAACCATTAAGGGAGGCGAACCTTCCCATATGGCAGGACTGAGAAGAAAGACATGAATCCTGTATTGCTCAAAGACATTTAAGAGATGACTTCTTATTATTTGAAAATCATTCCT
>JBKBUA010000024.1:8845-18692 GCA_046290845.1 Thermodesulfovibrionales bacterium | reverse complement strand
GACCCTCTATTAACCACTTTTTATACTTTGCCATGATAGGGACAGGTTTCATGTTTGTCGAGGTGCCTTTAATTCACAGGATGATATTGCCACTGGAGAATCCCTCCCTATGCCTTTGCAACAGTGCTCACATCAATACTCCTCTGGTCAGGGATAGGGAGTCTACTGAGTGAAAGAATAGGTGTCGGTTCGACAAGCTCACGATGTAAGCGGAGGAGTGGGTGAGAAGTCTCCTGATACAATACCCTGGGCAGGGGCAGTCAATGGATTTTTCTCTGTTCACTGCCTGGGAGAATGAGACCAGAATGAAAAAAAGGGCCACAAAGGTGGCCCATGAATATCTCATCTAATCACGCCCCTACAGAAAACATCACACTATTTCAGCCTCTTAATAAACTCCTCAATCGGGATAGCTGCCAGGGTCAGTAACTGAACAGACCCCCTCGAACCTATCTCCACAGACATCTTCATGACCGTCTCATTATCAGGTGCCTCAACGATATTCACAAAATCATAGGGGCCAAGAACTGCAAACTGTTTTTGAACCTTCACTCCCATTGACTCGAGCTCCTTATTCACCTCGAGAATCCTCTCAGGCTTTTGCTTGATCGTCTTCCTTCCCTCATCTGTGAGGGTGCTCAAGATTACATAGTAAGCCATGGCAGACCTCCTTAAAAAGTTTTTATATCTTCTTTATACGCCATTAAGGGATGTTTGTCAACTCCAGAAAATAAAATTCGTTATAGTACTATCCTATCTACCTTCCAACGTCTTAAGCCAGCCTTGTAACGTAAAAAAGGGCCGCAGACAAAATATGGTTCGATTTTCGATGTATCAACTTTGTTTTTTATGGATGTCCTTTCTGCCTTTCTCTTGAACTTTTTGGGGCCCTTAACGATTTTTTTCGTTCAGATTTTGGTGAGGCAATTTTCCTCTTGACAAGAATAATTCTAATATGATATAAATTATTAACTTAGATTAATTATAAACAAAAATATGGAAAGATATAAGAACATAGGGATAAAGTTAACGCCGCAGAGGATTGCAATCCTCGATTATCTTGAGGGCAATAAGGAGCATCCTTCTGCTGAGGACATTTATCGGGAGGTCTCTAAGAGATTTCCTACCATGTCCTTTGCAACGGTCTATAATACCCTTGAGACCTTAAGGATGAAAGGTATGGTCTTAGAACTCACGATTGATCCAATAAAAAAGCGGTTTGATCCGAATACCGCACCTCATCATCACCTGATCTGCCTTAAATGTAAAAAGATTGTGGACATACACAGTGACTTCAAGCTACTCGTTCCCAATAGCGAAAGGCAGGAGTTTGAAATTATCGGTAACCATATAGAGTTTTATGGAATATGTTTAGATTGCAAAAAGAAAGGAGGTGATACAAGTGGCAGTCTTTAAATGCAGTAACTGTGGTGCAACAAAGGAGGGTAGGTGTAAACCACAGAAATGCCCCTCTTGTGGTGAAAAGGGCACGATGGTGAAAAAATAAAATTTTTATCAAAACAAGAGTCATTGACTCTTATATCGAATATCTCTAAAGAGGAGGTTTCTTATGACAGAGACCTTTAATGGATTACAGGTGGGACAGGCAGTTCCTGACTTTGAGCTTGAGACCTTTAACCCTGCGACAGGAAAGTTTGGGAAATTTAATCTGGCAGAGGCAAAGAAGAACAAGAAATGGACGATCTTAGTCTTTTATCCCGCTGACTTCACCTTCATCTGCCCCACAGAACTGGCTGATGTGGCAGAAAAATATGAGGAACTCAAGAAACTGGGAGCAGAGGTTATATCTGTAAGTACAGACACAAAATTCGTTCACTACGGTTGGTACAACCAGGAAAAGGCTATTCAAAATGTTAAATACCCAATGGGTGCTGACCCAAAAGGGACGGTCTCGAGGCTGTTTGGTGTTTATGATGAAGGCTCCGGCCTTGCACTTAGGGGGACATTTATAATTAATCCTGAAGGAACCCTGGTCTCGGCAGAGGTTAATTATTACAATGTAGGAAGAAACGCAGATGAATTGTTAAGAAAGTTTGAGGCCTTTACCTATGTCTGGGATAAGCCTGAAGAGGTCTGCCCGGCAAAATGGAGACCAGGAGAAAAGACATTGAAACCCTCAGAGGAATTAGTTGGTAAGGTCTATGAGGCCTTGAGATAGCATAAAGATGCAGATGACAAATTAGGTTGATAGGTGAATGGGTGAATGGGTTTTTAATCCTTTACCTATCACCTTCAGCCTGAAGCCTAAAGCTTTTATAAGCCTATTTTGAAAGGAGGATTACGAATGACAAAGAGATTAGAGGTTTATAAATGTGAGGTCTGTGGAAATATTGTTGAAATGCTCCATGAAGGGGTCGGGCAACTTGTCTGTTGCGGCAAGCCCATGAAACTTTACGAGGAGAATACGGTTGACGCCTCAAAGGAGAAGCATGTACCTGTAATCGAGAAGATAGAAGGTGGATATAAGGTCAAGGTTGGTTCAGTCCCACATCCCATGGAGGAAAAGCATTATATAGAATGGATTGAGCTCATCGCTGATGGAAGGGCTTACAGGGAGTTCCTGAAGCCTGGCCAGGCACCTGAGGCAATTTTCAGGATAGAGGCTTCAGAGATAACAGCAAGGGAATACTGCAATCTCCACGGATTGTGGAGGGCATAGTTATGCCAAAAAAGAAAAAGGTTTATGTATGCCAGATCTGTAATACCTATCTCACAAAGGATGAAGATGAAGCAGTCCCAGTCTGCTGTGGTAAAGAAATGGTAGAGATGGATGAGTTTGAAGAAGGTGAAGTAAAAAACATAAAGGAGAGTTCTGGCGGGCTCTAATATCTAATATCTAAAATTAAGGAGGCATTAATATGGAGACAAAAACATTAACAGAACCTAAGGAATATGTATGTGGTCTGTGCGGCTATATCTATAACCCAGCAAAAGGAGATAAAAAGAATAAGATTCAACCTGGCGTTCCATTTGAGGAATTACCAGATGATTATAAGTGCCCTCTATGTGGCGCACCAAAATCAAGATTTTCACCAATGTTAGATTAGGAGGTTAAACTATGTGTATGGCCTTTGAGATGAACTGTGCCTGTGGCAGTGGCATGGCAGGCTTTAATTTTAAGGATGAGGTCATGAGCGAAGAGGTAATTAACGGACTTTACTGTCCCAGTTGTTCCAGTCGCATTGTCTTTAATCCTGATACAATGATCTTTGACAATGGCTGGATAATTGAATATGATATGGATATAGCCAGGTTTCAGGCTCAGAAGATAGGAAAATCAATCGGACCAATTACGCCTGAATTCATCTTTGATGAAGGCTATTGTACCTGGCGAGGCATGTATCCATCAGATCATATTGATTCTGTAAAGGAGCGTGAGGACATTGTCAAGCTGGCAAAGATAAATCCCAGGCAATACCTCGAGGAGATAAAGGACTGGGCAAAGAAGAGAATGGAGAGACTAAGTGAAGAAGGATGGAGAAAGGCAAATGGAAAAGAGAGAGTCTGTGTTTAAGGAGAAGAGTCCCTGTAGCGTTAAGTATGCACCAGCACCTGAATTCATCACCTGTCCGAAATGCGGTGAGGATGTGGAACTCTGGACAGATGAAGAAGAGACGCAGTGCATAGTCTGCGGTTACAGGGTCTTTAGAAGTGAAAAGATAACAAATTAATTTTGGTATATAGCCGGATTTTCTGGCTATAAAACAATTTTGTGGAGGTAATATTATGAACAGAAGGAAGTTCTTGAGGAACGCGGCTATTAGTATTGCCGCCTTAGGTTTGACTAAGACAGCATCTGCTGAGGACAAATATTATCCATCAAAGGTAGATGCAAAGCTTTTCGAGACTATCAACAGGGCAAAGGACCCATCAAATAAGACACCTTTAGAAAAAAAACATGTCCCTGTTATTAAGGCACCCAATGAAGTGAAGGTAGGAGAGCCCTTTACTGTCGAGGTCTCAGTAGGAGAGACAGTCCATGATATGGGACCTGCTCACTGGATCCAAAATATAGAACTGGTAATAGGTAATGAGCCGGCTGGCAGGATTGAATTCCAGCCTAAAGGCTATCTAAAACCTAAGGCATCCTTTGTAGTAGTTCTCGGTCAGGAATTTGTTGCGGCAGGCAGGGCAACGATTGTAGCTTATGAAAGGTGCAACTTGCACGGCTACTGGGAAGGGTCGGTGGATGTTAAGGTTGTCTCCTGAGGCGAACCATGAAAAAGCTTATATGCATGTTGGCATCAATCTGCTCTATCAGTCTTGTTGTTTCATTAGCTGCCGAAAGCCACAAAGACCCGAAGAAGCTTTTTGAGGAGACCTGTAGTGAATGTCACTCTATAGATATTCCAAAAGAAAAAAGGTTATCAAAGGCTGAATGGCAGGATATTGTAAAGAGAATGAAATCAAATGGTCTCAGTATTAGTTTAGAAGATGAAAAGATTATAGTAGAGTATCTATCATCAACTTATGGAGTAAAGTAAAACTAAATTAGGAGGTAGGTAAGTATGTCAACAAAGACAGAGAAGAATCTTAGCGATGCCTTTGCCGGTGAATCTCAGGCTAACAGGAAATACCTCGCCTTTGCAAAAAAGGCGGAAGAAGAAGGTTACAAACAGATTGCTAAGCTTTTCAGGGCTGCTGCTGAGGCAGAGACAGTGCATGCCTTAAACCACCTCAAAGAACTTGGTGGTATTAAGTCAACAAGGGAAAATCTCGAGGCTGCGATTAATGGAGAATCCTATGAATTTGAGAAGATGTATCCCCAGATGATTGAAGATGCAAAGGCTGAAAAGAATGACTCAGCCCTCAGGAGCTTTAACTATGCAAATGAGGTCGAAAAGATTCACGCAGACCTTTACAAAAAAGCCCTTGAAAACATAGGCAAAAATCCTGATGTTGATTACTATGTATGCCAGGTCTGTGGTAATACTGTTGAAGGCGAGGCACCTGAGGAATGTCCGATCTGTGGGGCAAAGAAACAGGCCTTTAAGAGGATTGAATAAATGAAGGTGATAGCCTTTAACGGCAGCCCTCGACCTGAAGGTAATACAGAATTACTTTTAAATGCAGCCTTAAAGCCTATTGAAGAGGCAGGCCATGATATAAGACTATTCAAGTTAAATATCATGAAGATTAAGCCCTGCCAGGACTGCGGAGGATGTGAGAAGACAGGTAAGTGCATAATAAAGGATGATATGGAAGAAATATATGAGGCAATAAGGGAGGCAGACAGGGTTATTCTTGCCTCCCCTATTTTTTTCTTCGGATTAAGCGCACAGGCAAAGGCCATGATCGATAGATGTCAGGCCTTCTGGTGTGAAAAATACCTTCTGAAAAAGCCAATCCCAGCAGGCCCCTTTGGAAGAAAAGGACTACTCCTCCTCGTTGGTGGTATGAAAAACGATATAGGCATAGAGTGCGCCGAAGCAACTGCAAAGGCCTTTTTCAGAACCATAAGTGTACCTGAACATGAAACACTGAGCTTTAAGGGAATCGACGCAAAGGGCGCGATACTGGAACATCCAACAGCATTAAAACAGGGCGAGGAGGCCGGCAAGAAGTTGGTTATGTAGCTTAGGCCAAATAAGGTATTTTGAGGTTTAACTACAATCTTTCTTATTAAAAGTCCCCGACTTTTTCGGATTGATTCCTCAGGTAGAGACACCAAGCCTTGGAAATACTATTAATTGAAGTATAACCCAGATAATTAAGATACCCAGAGGAAGAAGCCATTCACTCACTTTTGTTCTCCTTCTTTTCCTCTTTCTTTTCTTTTTCAGCCCTTTGCCTGACCTCTTCATAATCCACAAACTCAAGCACCGCCATGGGAGCCGCATCATTAACCCTGTTACGTGTCCTTATAAGTCTTAGATAGCCACCATTTCTTCCGGCCAGACGAGGTGCTATCTCTCCAAAGAGCTTTGCAATAGCCCTCCTGTTTGGAACATGTGAAAGGGCAATACGTTTCGAATGAAGATCTCCTTTTATTCCAAGTGTAACTATCCTCTCAGCTAATTTCTTTACCTCCTTTGCCCTTGCGAGGGTAGTCTCTATCCTCTGGTGCTCCATCAGGGATGCTATCAATCCCCTGAGCAGCGCCTTTCTCTGATTTGCCGTCCTGCTGAAATGCCTTCCTGAAACCCTGTGTCGCATCTTAACCTCCGATTATTGAATCTCTATTGTTGCTTCAATAAATCAGGATCTATCCTCATTCCGAGATGTAAACCCATTGAATGCAATATCTCTTTTATCTCATTGAGAGACTTCCTGCCAAAATTCTTTGTCCTGAGCATCTCGTGTTCTGTCTTCTGCACAAGTTCTGCTATGGTCTTAATATTTGCACTCTTTAGACAGTTGAATGCCCTGACAGAAAGTTCGAGCTCATCCACGCTTTTAAGGAGATTCTCATTTATCGAGGAAGAGCTGATACCAGCACCAGACGCTGCCATCAACCCCTCTTCATGTTCCTCTTCTTCTGCTTCCTCGAATATAAATAGATCCGCAAAATCTATCAAAATTGACGCAGCCTGAGAAACGGCACGTTTTGGTGTTATGCTGCCATCAGTCCATATCTCCATTACAAGACGGTCAAAGTCCGTAGCCCTTCCAACCCTTGCCCTTTCTACATGGAAGCTTACCTTTTTTATCGGGCTGAATATGGAATCCACTGCCATCATCCCCACAGGCAAATCTTCCTCTTTATTTATCTCCGAAGGGACATAACCCTTCCCCTTCCTGATGTACATCTCCATCTCGAAGGTTGCACCCTTGTCAACAGTAGCGATAGGTAAATCCTGCGTTAATATATCTACCCCTGAATCCACATGAATATCAGCCCCAGTTACAACGGCGGGACCTGTAACTTTAATCGTCGCAACCTTTGTGCCATCTGTATACATTTTAAATCTTAGCTTCTTTATATTGAGAATGATATCAGCTATGTCTTCCTTGATCCCCTGTATATGGGTAAATTCATGAAGAGCCCCTTCGATCTTCACTGCGGTAACCGCCGCACCTTCAATTGAAGAAAGTAAAATCCTCCTTAAAGAGTTACCAATGGTTGTACCAAAACCCCTTTCAAAGGGTTCAGCGATCAATTTCCCGTAAGTATCTGTTAATGTCTCGTCTTCAAAACGGATTTTATCCGGTAATTGAAAGCCTTTTTTTCTCAAATTCATAAGGCCTCCTCTGCCTTTATTTTATAAATCAAACTTCTAAGTTTCCAATCACTTGGAGTATAATTCGACTATCAGCTGCTCCTGTACCTCTAAGGGGAGTTGTAATTCCTCTCGTGATGGTACGTTTAAAACCTTACCCCTAAAATTTTGAGGGTCAACCTCTATCCATACAGGGAGTCCCCTGTGTTCTATCCTTTCAATGCCCTCTTTGATTGATTCTATATTCCTGCTTGATTCTTTAACTTCCACAACATCACCAGGCCTTAAAGAATAAGAAGGTATATTCACTGGCCTCCCGTTTACAAGAAAATGACCATGTGTAACCATCTCCCTGGCCTGCCTCTTATTAAGAGCAAATCCCATACGGTAGACAACATTATCAAGGCGTAATTCTAAAAGCTG
The DNA here is from genome assembly GCA_046290845.1 of Thermodesulfovibrionales bacterium. Classification (GTDB taxonomy): domain Bacteria; phylum Nitrospirota; class Thermodesulfovibrionia; order Thermodesulfovibrionales; family UBA9159; genus JBBIPQ01. Next base: position 11,088 of record JBKBUA010000024.1, on the reverse strand, counting down.
AAGTAGCACCTCCCCTGTCACACCCTTCCTTTTTTCAGCCTCATGGAAATAACGCCTGAACTGTCTCTCTCCAAGACCATAATATTTCCTGACCTTCTGCTTCTCTAATAACTGAACACCGTAGTCAGAGAGCTTTCCCCTGTTCTGTCCATGCTGTCCTGGGGGATACTTCCTTCTTTCAATGCCGCATTTTTCAGTATAACACCTGTCACCTTTCAGATAGAGTTTTTCTCCAACCCTTCTGCAAACTCTGCACAAAGCTCCTGTATATCTCGCCATTATACCCTCCTCCTCTTTGGAGGTCTGCAACCATTATGTGGAACAGGCGTTACATCCTTTATGAGATTTATGTCAAGACCTGATGCCTGAATCGCCCTGATCGCTGACTCCCTTCCAGCTCCCGGTCCTTTAACAAAGACATCAACCTGCCTTAACCCATAATCCATTGCCTTCTTTGCAGCAGATTCTGCTGCCATCTGGGCAGCGTAAGGGGTCCCTTTTCTCGACCCTTTGAATCCAAGACTACCAGCGCTTGCCCAGGTCAGGACATTACCGTTTTGGTCAGTTATAGTTACAATTGTATTATTAAAGGTTGCCTGAATGTGGGCAGCTCCGTAAACAATGTTTTTTTTCTCCCTCTTTGATCCTTTCTTTTTCTGCATTTATATTATGCCTCCTTCTTCTTACCCATAATGGTTTTGCGTGGTCCTTTTCTCGTTCTCGCATTTGTACGCGTCCTCTGACCATGAACAGGTAAACCGAGACGGTGTCTCAACCCCCTGTAACAACCTATATCTATCAGTCTCTTCACATTCATCGAGACCTCTCTTCTCAGATCACCCTCTACCCTGTAGTCCCTTTCTATGATGTTCCTTATCTTTACAATATCTTCGTCCTTGAGGTCTTTAACCCTTATGTCAGGATTTACGCCTGTCTTATCAAGAATCTGCCTCGACAGTGTTCTACCTATTCCAAATATCCTCGTCAGTCCTATCTCAATCCTCTCATTCTTTGGTAAATCGACGCCGGCTATTCTTGCCATTTGACCTCCTATCCCTGCCTCTGTTTATGTCTTTTATTTTCACAAATTACCATTATTACACCCTTCCTCTTTATTACCTTGCATTTAGAACATATAGCCTTAACTGACGAACGTACCTTCATCTTTCCTCCTGATAGATTTTACTTGAATCTATAAGTTATCCTGCCCTTTGTCAGGTCGTATGGAGAAAGTTCAACCATCACCTTATCACCGGGCAGTATCTTAATAAAATGCATCCTCATCTTACCCGAGACATAGGCAAGTATCACCTGCCCATTTTCCAACTCCACCCGAAACATTGCGTTAGGCAATGTCTCAAGAATCGTTCCCTGTACCTCAATATTTTCTTCTTTCGGCATTTGAACTAAAAATTATAAATTTTTTAATCGATTTTAGTCAATATCCTGGCACCGTTCTTTGTAATCGCAACGGTATGTTCATAATGTGCTGATAGTCTACCGTCTGCGGTTACTGCTGTCCAGCCATCATCGAGTATCCTGACTTCGTATGTACCCTCATTGACCATTGGTTCAATAGCAAGGGTCATCCCTTCCCTCAGTCGAGGCCCATGCCCTGGATTACCGTAATTCGGTACCTGGGGTTCCTCATGTAATGACCTGCCTATTCCATGCCCGACAAAGGTACGTACAACAGAGTAACCGTGAGACTCAACATATCTCTGTATCGAATTAGATATATCAGAAACCCTGTTGCCAGGCCTTGCCTTCTCAATTCCCTTATAAAGGGCCTCTTCCGTCACCTTAAGGAGCCTTTCTGCCGCGGGACTTATCTTTCCCACAGGAAATGTAACAGCACCGTCACCATAAAATCCATCGAGATAGACTCCTAAATCAATGCTCAGGATGTCTCCCTCTTTAAGTCTAAGGTTCGACGGGATACCGTGTACTACCTGATCATTAACAGATGTACATACACTGGAAGGATAATTTCTGTAACCCCTGAAGGCAGCAACAGCACCCTTCTCAGCTATTGTTTTATCAACAAATATCTCTATATCCTTTGTGGTTATTCCTGGTTTTACTATATCTCTTAGATCCCTAAGGATCTGGGCCACTATCTTACAGGCCCTCCCTATCTTCTCTATCTCATCCTGCGATTTTATTATGATCATTCAAACTCACGAATTCCCTATCTCCTTCCCCTTATCCTTCCCTTCCTGAGGAAACCTTCATAGGATCTC
>JBKBUA010000024.1:0-8748 GCA_046290845.1 Thermodesulfovibrionales bacterium | reverse complement strand
TTAAGAGCGATGTACCCCCAAAGTAAAAGGGGACATTAAACCTCTTTATAAGGATCTCGGGTATTATGCATATTATGGCAAGGTATATGGCACCAACAAAGGTCAACCTTGTTAGTACCCTGTAAATATATTCTGATGTCTTCTGCCCTGGCCTTATGCCTGGGATATAGCCACCGTATTTCTTTAGATTATCAGCTATATCAACGGGATTAAATATTACGGCAGTATAAAAGTAACTAAAGAAAAATATCATACCCACATAAAGAAGGGTATAAAAAATAGTCCCTGGAGAGAGTTGTTTTGCGACACCCTGAACCCAGGGAACAGCAATGAATCCTGCTACTGTAGCTGGAAACATTATTATAGAAGAGGCAAATATTGGAGGTATCACGCCCGATGTGTTTATCTTCAGGGGAAGATGGGTACTCTGTCCTCCATAGACCTTCCTCCCAACAACCCTCTTAGCGTATTGAATAGGTATCTTTCTCTGCCCCCTCTCAATAAATATAATTACAGCAACAACAGCAACCATCATAGCAACGAGAAAGATCACAAAGAATATATTCAACTCACCTGCCTGAATAAGCCTTAATGTGCTTATGACAGCATTAGGGAACCTTGCCACAATACCTGCAAAGATAATAAGGGAGATACCGTTACCAATACCCCTCTCTGTTATCTGCTCACCGAGCCACATTATAAAAGCGGTTCCTGATGTGAGGGTTATCATCGTAAGAAGGCGAAAGGACCAACCGGGATTCTGAATAAAAGCTCCACCTGACATGCTCTCAAGACCCACGGCTATACCAAAGGACTGAATCATACTTATTATAACAGTACCATATCTCGTATATCTGATAATCTTCTTCCTGCCTGCCTCACCCTCCTTTGCGAGTTTTCCTATAGCCGGGATAACAACAGTAAGAAGTTGCAATATGATAGATGCGCTAATATAGGGCATTATACCGAGGGCAAAGATAGTGACCCGGGAAAGGGCACCACCAGAAAACATATCAAAGAACCCCATCAAGGCCCCGCCCTTCTCTGTAAGAAATTTACTCAGCGCCTCACCATTTATACCAGGCGTTGGTATATGGGCACCGATTCTGTAAACTGTAAGGAGCGCCAGGGTAAAGATTATCCTGCTCTTGAGTTCGGGGATCTTAAAGGCGTTCTGGAATGCCTTTATTATGGACTGCAATTAAATCACCTCTGCCCTTCCGCCTGCTGCTGTTATCTTATTCAAGGCAGATTGACTGAAGGCATTTGCCCTCACTGTGATCGGTCGATTGATCTCACCCTCACCAAGCACCTTAAGTCCATCCTTAAGGTCCTTAACAATTCCGCTCTTTTGCAGTACCTCAGGTGTTATTAAATCTTCTGTCAACATGGAAAGATCTTTAAGATTAATAATTGAATACTCCTTTTTGAAGGGGTAATTCTTAAACCCCCGCTTTGGCAGCCTTCTTTGAAGGGGCATCTGACCTCCCTCAAAACCTGCACCCTTAGCACCGCCTGAACGAGCCTTCTGACCTTTATGTCCCTTACAGGCCGTCTTCCCGTGACCTGAACCAGGACCTCTGCCTACCCTCTTTTTTTCTTTTTTACTTCCCGACGCTGGTTTTAAATCCTCTAATCTCATAACTATACCTTTTCCCTTATTATTCCTTTGTTTCTGAATTCTCTGACTCTTCCTCGGGTCTCTTGCGTAATCGGGCAACAACCTCGGGGTCCTTCAGGTTCAAGAGACCATCCACAGTTGCCTTAACGGCATTAAAAGGATTGTGTGAACCCAGGGACTTAGCAACAACATCATGAACACCGGCAACCTCCAAAACCGCCCTAACTGCACCACCTGCTATAAGACCTGTCCCTTTGGTAGCAGGGTTCATTACAACCGTACCTGAACCAAACTTACCTATTATCCTGTGTGGAATCGTGCCATCTTTTATCGGAAATTTTATTAACGACTTCTTTGCCTGTTCAATTGCCTTTCTAATGGCTTCGGGTACCTCTGCCGCCTTTCCCTTTCCAACACCTACAACACCCCCGCCATCTCCAACAACAACAAGGGCACTAAAAGAAAATCGCCTTCCACCCTTGACCACCTTAGCAACCCTATTAATATAGATAACCCTATCCTTCAGGTTAAGTCCTTCTGGGTCAATCCTTCCCACTCTACCTCCTTTTATCTATTAAAATTCCAGCCCTGCCTCCCTCGCTGCATCTGCGAGGGCCTTTATACTACCATGATAAAGATAACCACTCCTGTCAAAGACAACCCTTTTTAACCCTGCTGCTACTGCCTTTTTCGCTATCAACTCTCCTACTCTCTTGGCTGCTTCAATGTTTCCTCTGTGTCCTGTGTATTCCTTAAAGTCCTTATCGAGTGTAGAGGCAGCAACAAGGGTGCGTCCTGATGTGTCATCTATTATCTGGGCATAAATATTATTATTACTCCTGTAAACAGACAATCTCGGTCTCTCAGGAGTACCTGAGACATTCTTTCTAATCCTCTTATGTCTTCTTATCCTTAATTCCCTAGCGCTTTCCAATGAGATTCCTCCACCTTTTTTATTTCTTTCCAGCCTTTCCTACCTTAAGCTTGAGACGTTCCCCCGCATACCTTATGCCTTTTCCTTTATAGGGATCAGGCGATCTGAGGGCCCTCAGATTGGCTGCTACCTGGCCGACTAAATGTTTATCAACGCCGGAAAGGGTTATGGTTGTTTGTTTTTGATCAACAGTGGCTGAAACACCTTCGGGAAGTTGATATTCCACAGGGTGTGAATATCCGAGGGTAAGCAGTAATCTGTTACCCTGCACCTGTGCCCTGTAACCGATACCATGTATCTCCAGAATCCTCTGGTATCCTTGAGAGACACCTGTAACCATATTGGCTATAAGACTTCTTGATAGACCGTGAAGGGCCTTTTCATTTTTACCATCACCTGCTCTGCTAACAACAACCCTGCCACCTTCAACAGAGACAGATATTCCCTCTGGATACCTCCAGTTAAGGCTTCCCTTTGGACCCTTAACAGAGATATTTCTCTCTTCAACCTTTACCTCAACCCCAGATGGAATCTCGACCGGTTTCTTACCTATCCTCGACATCTAAATCTCCTTACCAAATATAACATAGGATTTCACCACCTACTTTTTCCAGCCTGCATGTCTTATCACTCAGGATTCCCTTTGGTGTTGTTAAGACCGCTATCCCGACCCCACCCATGACACGCGGTATCTCCCTGTATCCTACATAGACCCGCCTGCCAGGCCTGGAGACCCTTTTTAATCCTGAGATGACATTCACATTATCCACATATTTCAATGTAATCCTCAAGATACCCTGTCTCTTATCCTTAAGTATCTTGTATGCCTTAATAAAGCCCTCTTCTTTAAGTAATCGAGCTATATCAAGTTTAATCTTTGAGGCAGGGATATCAACCTTCTCTGCCTTAACTATAATGGCATTCCTTATCCTCGTTAGCATATCTCCTATTGGATCAGTTAACATTGCTTCACCTCTACCAGCTCGATTTTGTTACGCCCGGTATCTGTCCCTGTAAAGCGAGGGTTCTGAAACAGATACGACACATATTATACTTTCTCAGAAAGGCCCTTGGCCTTCCGCAGAGTTTGCACCTGTTATAGCTTCTGACCTTAAACTTAGGTGCCCTCTTTACCTTTTCCATCATACACTTCTTAGCCATTCTTACCTCGATTTATTTATTTTCTGAAAGGCATACCCATGAGCCTCAGCAAGGCCTTTGCCTCAGCATCAGTCTTCGCCGATGTGCATATGGTTATATCCATACCATGAACCATCTCAACCTTATCGTAATCGATCTCAGGAAATATAAACTGCTCCTTTATTCCGAGCGTGTAATTACCCCTACCATCGAAGGCCTTACCTGACACCCCTTTAAAGTCCCTTATCCTCGGTAGCGCTACGCTCACCAGCCTATCGAGAAACTCATACATTCTGTCACCCCGCAAGGTAACCTTACATCCAATAGGCATACCCTTTCTGAGCTTGAAAGCTGCAATGGATTTCTTTGCCTTCGTAACAACAGCCTTCTGTCCTGTTATCATTGACAGTTCCTTCTGTACCGAATCGAGAAGCTTTATATTCTGTATAGCCTCTCCGAGACCGACATTAAGAACTATCTTCTCGATCTTAGGCACCTCCATCACATTCTTATATGAGAACTCTTTCATTAATGCCGGAATAACCTCCTTTTTGTACATCTCCTTCAGCCTCGGAATCATGATCAGTCTATTACCTCCTGACATTTCTTACAAACTCTTACCTTCCTGCCGCTTTCAAGCAGTTGATTCCCTATCCTTGTGGGCTTGTTGCATTTGGGACATATCAGCATGACATTCGATATGTGGATTGGTGCCTCCTTCTCTATTATCCCACCCTGAGTATATTTCCTGCTGGGCTTCATATGTCTCTTGATGATATTAACCTTTTCAATAATTACACTATCTTTAGAAGGTAGCACAGACAGCACCCTGCCCTTTTTCCCTTTTTCTTTACCTGAAATCACCAGAACCGTATCTTCCTTTTTAACTCTTAAACCCATCTATAGTACCTCCGGGGCAAGAGATATTATCTTCATAAATTCCTTCCATCTCAGTTCCCTTGCCACTGGACCGAATATCCTTGTTCCTATCGGTTCTTTCTGGGCATTAATCAGGACAACGGCATTCTGGTCAAACCTTATGTAAGAACCATCAGGCCGCCTGAACTCCTTCTTGGTCCTGACAACAACCGCCTTTGCCTTGTCGCCCTTCTTTACATTACTGTCAGGAAGGGCCTCTTTAACGCTCACCATAATGATATCACCAAGACGGGCGTATTTCTTGTGAAACCCGCCAAAAACCTTGATACACTGTACCTTCTTTGCTCCTGAATTATCTGCAACTTCAAGTATGCTCCGTGGTTGTATCATCTTCGGTAACTCCTTACGCCCTTTCTAAGACCTCAAGAACAGCCCATCTTTTATGTCTGCTCAGTGGCCTCGTTTCTATAATCTTGACTGTATCTCCTACCTTGCAAATATTGCCTTCGTCATGGGCCATAAACTTAGTTATCTTCTTTACGGTCTTTTTATAAACAGGATGCTGGTATAGCCTCGTAATGGCGACTACCACTGTTTTGTCCATCTTGTTACTGATAACCTTTCCTGTATAAACCTTCTTTGGCATCTCTACCCCTTATTTTAATTTCCCTGAACAGGGTTTTTCGTCTTTTCTGTCATTATCGTGAGTACCCTCGCTATATCCTTTCTTACAGACCTGATCCGCATTGGATTCTCAATCTCACCTGTTGCAAGCCTGAACCTGAGATTAAACAACTCCTTCCTCAGTTCTTTTTCCTTTTCCCTCAATTCCTCTACAGTCATGGCCCTGAGATCAGAAGGTCTCATAAAACAGATTCCTCCCTTTTAACAAATTTTGTGGCAATGGGTAATTTATAAGCAGCAAGCCTCAAGGCCGAACGGGCCACATCCTCAGAAACCCCTGACATCTCATAAAGTATCCTGCCAGGTTTTACAACAGCTACCCAGTATTCAGGCGATCCCTTTCCTTTTCCCATCCTGGTCTCGGCAGGCTTCTTTGTTATGGGCTTATCCGGAAAAATCCTTATCCAGACCTTGCAACCCCTTTTAACATGCCTGGTAATAGCAATCCTCGCAGCCTCTATCTGCCTCGATGATATCCAGCCAGGTTCAAGGGCCTTCAATCCAAACTCACCGAAGGAGACATCCGAACCTCTGTAGGCCTTTCCTGTCATCCTACCCTTCTGCATCTTTCTAAATTTAACCTTCTTAGGCATTAACATCGACGATCACCTCTATAGTTTCTTTTAAGCTTCACCAGCGGTCTTTGATTCAGGGAAAACATCACCATGATAAATCCACACCTTTACCCCTATCACCCCATAGGTAGTCCTTGCCTGGGCAAACCCGTAATCTATATCAGCCCTGAAGGTATGAAGAGGAACCCTTCCCTCCCTGTACCATTCTGTTCTTGCAATCTCAGCACCCGCAAGCCTTCCGGAACAGGAGACCCTGATCCCTGGTGCACCAAACCTCAGGGCAGAGGCAACAGCCTTCTTCATTGCCCTTCTGAAGGCAACCCTCTTCTCAAGTTGCAAGGCTATATTTTCGGCAACGAGCTGGGCATTTACCTCGGGCTTTCTTATCTCCTTTATATCAATCGTCGTCTCACGACCTGTAAAGGATTCAAGGTCCTTCCGGAGTTTCTCCACCTCGGCCCCCTTTTTTCCTATTATGATACCGGGCCTTGCTGCATGGATTATTATTCTTATCTTCTGACCGATTCTCTCTATCTCGATACTCGAAACACCTGCATGGAATAATCTATCCTTGATCATCTTCCTCATCTTCACATCTTCAATCAATTGGTCTGCGTATTCCTTCTTGGCAAACCATCTCGAATCCCAGGTTTTGATAATGCCCAGTCTGTTTCCTATCGGATGCGTCTTCTGACCCAAGTAAACCTCCTTTATTTTACCTCTGATAAAATCAGGGTTATATGGGATGTCCTTTTTCTGATAACATTTGCTCTTCCCATTGCCCTGGGCTCGACCCTTTTCATTACAGGCCCCTGTCCAACGTAGGCCGTTGATATTATCATATCCTCTGGACTTGTAACCTTCTTCTGATCAGCATTTGCCATTGCTGACTTCAAAAGTTTTTCCACAAGGGAAGAACCTCTATAGGGCATAAATCTAAGAGCTATAAGGGCCTCTCCTGCCCTCTTACCACGTATAAGGTCTATTACCCTTTTCGCCTTTCTGGGCGTTATCCTCGCATATCTTAATGTAGCTTTTGCCTCCATCTCTTAACCCTTTGTAGCAGATTTTTCGGAGCCTGCATGGCCCTTAAATGTTCTTGTTGGGGCAAATTCTCCCAGTTTGTGACCCACCATATTTTCTGTTACATATACCGGTATGAACTTCTTACCGTTATGAACTGCAAAGGTAAATCCAATAAATTCAGGCACTATTGTAGAGCGTCTCGACCAGGTCTTTATCATCTTCTTCTCACCTGAATCAAGCATAGCCCTGACCTTCTTCATCAACTTCTCATCCACAAAAGGACCTTTCTTTAAGGACCGTGGCATCTATTCCTCCTTCTTCCTCTTAGCTCTTACGCCTTTTTACAATAAATTTATCGGTACGTTTATTTTTTCGTGTCTTAATACCTTCGGGTTTTCCCCAGGGCGAGCACGCAGGCCTACCACCTGAAGACTTACCCTCGCCACCACCGAGAGGATGGTCTACCGGATTCATGGCAACACCTCTCACATGTGGCCTCCTTCCATGCCATCTTGTCCTTCCTGCTTTACCATAAGAGATATTTTCATGATCAGGATTGCTTACCTGTCCTACCGTTGCCATACAGGCCGAAGGAACCAACCTTACCTCTCCAGAAGAGAGTTTTACATGACAGTAATCCTCAGCCTTTGCAATCAACTGTGCCGACATCCCTGCGCTTCTCGCTAATTTTCCGCCTGAACCAGGATAAAGCTCAATATTATGTATGAATGTGCCAAGAGGCAGTTCGCTTAACGGTAAAGCATTTCCTACCTTTATCTCGATCCCTGAGCCAGAGATAATCTCATCCCCAACCTTCAGACCTACTGGCGCAATTATATATCTCCTTTCTCCATCTCTGTATTTGAGAAGGGCTATGCGAGCAGTTCTGTTGGGGTCATACTCGATCGTCTCTACTACAGCAGGGATACCATGCTTGTCCCTTTTAAAGTCTATTAACCTGTAAAGTCTCTTATTTCCACCACCCCTGTGCCAGGTCGTAACTCGACCGAGGTTATTCCTTCCTCCGCCCTTCTTTAACGGAACGAGCAATGGTTCATAGGGTCTCTCAGTCGTTATATCTGCAAAATCAGATACCGTCTGAAACCTGACGCCCGGCGATGTAGGATTATATTTCTTTAGTCCCATTTAAGCTCCCTCGATAAAATCAAGTTTTTCTCCCTTTTTAAGGGTTATGATGGCCTTTTTTCTATCAGATCTTCTGCCAATTGACCTACCATATCTTTTTAATTTTCCTGTCGTATTAATAGTGGCAACCTTTTCTACCTTAACCTTAAATATCTCTTCTATGGCCTTTTTGATCTCACTTTTGTTAGCATCCCTGTCTACCTCAATAAGGATCTTATTCTCATTCTCCTTTATAAATGCCCCCTTTTCTGTAAACAGGGGTCTCTTTATTATGGAATAAAGGTCTTTCATATCTTACACACCTCTGGTATTAGGTCGAGAGCTTCCTTTGTTATTAGGATTCGATCATGTGATAAAAGCTGATAAGCATTAAGGTCTACCACCCTCATTACATCTACCCCTGGTATATTCCTTGCCGAAAGTATCACCTTCTCGTCTTTTTCCTTCAGGACTATGAGGAGGCTCTTATTATTTAGACCAAGCCCATCAATAATCTTAATCATTTCCTTTGTCTTTGGCTTCTCTATATTCAGAGACTCGATGGCCACAATCTCACCACTTGAAAACTTAGCTGATAAGGCTTCCTGCAATGCCCTTTTCCTGATAGTTTGCGGTAAGGAGCGGTAATAATCCCTCGGTTGAGGACCAAAGACAGTTCCGCCTCCTCTCCACAGTGGTGACCTTATACTGCCTGCCCTTGCCCTTCCTGTATGTTTCTGTCTCCATGGTTTCTTACCACCGCC
>JBKBUA010000247.1:0-1518 GCA_046290845.1 Thermodesulfovibrionales bacterium | reverse complement strand
GAATGGGCGTGCCAGTCAGCATCAGTAAGGTGGGTCATCTAAAGGATGAACCCGAATGGGAGGATGGCTGATTCCCTATAATCGGAGAGTTTCTCAATGGGAAGAAAGAGAGGATAAAGAATGTAAAACGAAGCGTTTTTAATGTTTGACAAAAACACTATTCATGGGAGGTTTGAGATGTCAGAAAATATTTACGCAGAACTTAGAAGACTTACCCCTAAGGTAACCGGTGGTCTTGTAAGGATGAGGGAAGAAACCTTTAAGGATGCAGTAGTTCCTGCCAAGTATAAGGTCCTCGCAGCCCTTGCCATAGTGGTTGTTACAAAGTGCGAGCCCTGTGTCAAGGCATATACAAAGATGGCATATCAACTCGGCGTTACGCAGGAAGAGCTATTGGAGTTTCTTAATGTGGCAATGACAGAGGGCGGCTGCCCTGGTGAGCAGTGGGCATTAAAGGCATATCAGGTTTACAAAGAGCTTAAGGAGGGCAAAGAGATAGAGGAAGAGGTATGCTGTAAGCTTGAGGATATTAAATAAACCATGCCGCGTGACATACCCGTAGGTAACGGAAGCCTGCTTATCACCTTTGATCAGGATTACTGTTTAAGGGATATTTATTATCCCCATGTAGGTAAAGAGAACCACACAGATGGGCACAAATTCAGGTTCGGCGTATGGGTTGATGGGAAATTTGAATGGGTGTGCAAGGATTGGGACCTGAGCCTTAGATATGTAACCGAAAGCCTTATAACCGATGTAATAGCCTTGAATAAGACACTCGGGATAGAATTTCACTGTAATGACCTCGTTGATTATAGAGAAAATATCTATATTAAAAAGATAATACTGAAGAATCTTTATGAAAAGGAAAGAGAGTTCAAGGTTTTCTTTAGCCATGATTTCCATATCCTCGGATCCGCTACTGCTGATACTGCCTATTATGACCCTGATGAAAGGGCAATTATACATTATAAAGGAAACCGCTACTTTCTCATTAGCGGCATAAGAGACGGCAGGCAAGGCATTGACCAATATGCAACAGGTATTAAGGAATTTCATGGCCTTGAAGGCACATGGCGAGATGCCGAAGACGGAAGGCTTGAAGGTGCACCCATATCTCAGGGTTCTGTTGATTCAACCATATCTTTTTCTATCAGCCTTCAAGGGATGGGTGATCAAACCCTCTATTACTGGATATGTGCAGGAAGGGACTATGCAGAGGTAAGCCGTTTGAACAAGATGATATCAGGACATGGTATCGAGTACTTTATAAAAAGGACGGATAATTACTGGAGGGCATGGATAAATAAGGAAGACTTTGACCTTACACCGTTTCCTGAAGATATTGCCTCACTCTATAAGAGAAGCCTTTTGATATTGAGGACAAACATAGATTCAGGAGGCGCAATAATAGCAGGCAATGACTCTGATGTCCAGCACTTTGCAAGGGACACTTATAGCTATATGTGGCCTCGTGACGGGGCACTTGTTGCTTATGCCCTTGACCTCGCTGGTTAT
>JBKBUA010000246.1:0-1521 GCA_046290845.1 Thermodesulfovibrionales bacterium | reverse complement strand
CCCGATCCATTTTAAGGGGTGATCCTTCTTAAACTTCTCATACAGACGCAAGAATTTATCAGATTCTGAACCTACCTCCTTTGCTTTTTTAAGGAGATAACTGAGGAAGGCAAGCTCATTTCCAAGATGATCTGGCAGATCTGTTGAAGGATACACCCCTGCCTCCCTGTAATATCTCAGCACATCCATCGTCGATCTTCCCATCAATAGACCTCTAATATACCGCCTCCTCGGCATCAGACCCTGCTCCGGATTCCCGACAAAGTCAATTGGTATCCTGTCCCTGTAAACAGATTCATAGGGTCTCACATACCTTGGGTTTGGAACAACAAATAGGTCATAGTACTCTCTTGTCAACTCACCAATCCTGCAAAGCTTCAGATCAGGGAAACCAAGGATATTCATAATATCCCTCAGGTCATGCACATGTCCCTTGCTTGGCTCCATAATGAAGAGGGAGGATAAAAAGGCATAAAGCCTTCCCTTTACATCAGTGTCCATTATTTGCCATGACATGTCATACACCCCCTGTAACTGGCAGTTGCCTTATACCCGTCATCCTCGTCAAGATTCCCATAAAGCACAGAGACATTACCACCCATTCCTTTTGCCTTGGGATATTTTGCCTTAAGGACTGTTAGATCACCGAACTCCCTCGTAACGCCCATACAGGTAACTACGCAGGCAGGCAAGAGTCCCTGGTCTATCCTGTGCATACAGAAATGGCATTTTTCTTCCTTCTTCGTGTTCGGATTGTAATTCAAAACACCTTTATACTTACAGGCTCCTTCACATTTCCTGCATCCAACACACTTACTCTGATCTATATAGACTATGCCATCGGGTCTCTGAACTATAGCCTTATAACCGAGGGAATCACACTTTTCTTTACACTTTGGTTTACCGCACATCATGCATAGAACAGCAAATACCCTTACATCTAACACAGAACCGACTCTTTCGCCCCCTGTTACAAAACTCCATGTCCCGAAACCCTTGTTTTCCTGCTTGCAGGCTATGCTGCAAGAGTTGCAGCCTATACACCTCTTAAGATCTATATACATTCCCCATCTCATTGTGATACCTCCTTTTAAAAGTCTTATTATTTACGCCTTGTATACTCTGACAGCGCATTCTTTGTGTCTTGCCATCCCTGAAAGCCTTTCTGCCTTTCCTGATAGAAACTGGCTATCGTTTATTCCCTTGTTTTTTGCGGTAGCACCAAATCCCCAGTGACCAAAACCGTGTATCATACCAACAACATCTGGACGTATCCTTTCTGTTACCTTTGCCTTTGCCTTAGCCTTTGCATATTGATTTTCCACCCATACCACATCTCCATCAACAACACCCAGACTGCCCGCAGTAGAGGAGTTGATCCAGAGAATATTTTCTCCCTGTTGTTCCATAAGCCATTTATTATTCATCGTCCTACTATGGGTGTGCAAAGCCTCTTTCCAGTTAATGAGATAAAAAGGATACTGGATACTGTGTATTTGGAATATCTTCGGCTGGTGAAAA
>JBKBUA010000245.1:0-1527 GCA_046290845.1 Thermodesulfovibrionales bacterium | reverse complement strand
TCAGCAGGACTTCCCTTTGTTATATCACTAACAAGGGCGCCCTTTGGCTCCTTTAGGCCGAATTTCTGTGCTATCTCTGGTGTGACCTCCTGAATCATCACACCGAGCCATCCCCTCACTATCTTTCCCTGCTTTATCAACTGTTCCATCACAAGTCTTGCCATATTGCTCGGTACAGCAAATCCTATGCCCTGATAACCTCCGCTTCTCGAAAATATAGCTGTATTAATACCGATCAATTCACCATTGATATTCACGAGCGGGCCGCCTGAGTTTCCGGGGTTAATTGCAGCATCGGTCTGTATAAAGTCCTCATAATCTGCTATCCCCACATTCGCCCTTCCAACAGCACTTATGATACCCATTGTGACTGTATGGCTCAGGCCATAGGGGTTGCCAATGGCGAGGACAAATTCTCCAACCTTTAAGTGGTCTGAATTGCCCCATCTCACAGAGGGCAGTTTCTGGGCAGCTATCTTGACGATTGCTATATCTGTCTTGGGATCAGAACCTATAACCTTTCCCTTAAAGCTCCTTTTGTCATAAAGGATTACCCTTATGTCCTCTGATTTTTCAACGACGTGGTTATTTGTGATTATGTAGCCATCCTCTGAGATTATTACCCCTGAACCCAGGCTCTGTTCCTTCCACTTCTTCTGGTCAAAGTCATGGAAGGGTCTGAAGAGGTCAAAAAAGGGGTCTTCTGGAAAGGGGTAGGCATCTCTCTTAAAGACCTTTGTGCTCGATATATTCACTACAGCAGGTGAGACCTCTGCAACGATGTCAGAGAAGGCCCTGCTCGTCTCTATTATCTGTGAAGGCACCCTTGGCCCTGAAAAGAGTTTGGCCGGATAAGTCGATGAAAGATGTCTGTTTATAAAGAAATAGGTTAGACCTCCGAGCAGAAAACCAACAAGTAATATTATAAAACCTGCAAAGATTTTTCTCTTCATTTATTAATTATACTAAGCTGTCTCAGGAGTTGTAAAGGTTGAGAATTCTTACCAAAAGAACAGTGTTTAACAGTGATTAGTTCTTGACTGTTGACTTTCCATTTTATTCGCTGATAGACTTTAATCTATGATAGATACCCTTGAATTCTATGAAGAATTGAAAAAGAACCTTGAGCCTGAAGCTGCCAGGTCTATAGCTGAGCTTCTTGGAAAACTCTACAGGGAATTGAGCAATACTGTTACGAAGGTGGAGTTTGAGAGGTTGACAGGGATAGTTACGGAGTTAGCTAAAAGTCAGAAGGAGCTTGCAGAGGCACAGAAGAGGACGGAAGAAGAACTAAGGACACTCGTTTCTGAACATAAAAAGACCAGAGATATACTGGCAGGGCTTTCCGATTTGGTGGGATACAGTCTTGAGGACAAGATATTTCCATATATGGAAGAATTTGTGAGGCAGGAGTATGGTCTTGAGATTGTGGTGCTCGACAGGAGGAATGTAGTATACCCTGATGGAAGGTTTGACGAAGTGAATATATACGTGGAGGGGAGGAGGAATGGAGAAAAGGTTTATCTG
>JBKBUA010000244.1:0-1537 GCA_046290845.1 Thermodesulfovibrionales bacterium | reverse complement strand
AAGTACATCATCAGCACCCATTGATATTGCCTCTCTGAGGGCAGTCTCTGCCTGGGGAGGTCCCATCGTTATGACAGTAACCTTACCTCCTAAAGACTCTTTGATCCTGAGACCCGCCTCAAGGGCGTGTATATCGTAAGGATTTATAATGCTCGGCACACCTTCTCTTATCAGTGTGTTCGTCTCTGGGTTTATCCTGACCTCTGCGGTATCAGGCACCTGCTTAATGCATACCACAATATTCATCTTACTTACCCCTTGCGGCCTCTTTTATAAGGGCCTGACCAATTACATTTCTCTGTATCTGGTTTGTGCCCTCGTATATCTGCAGTATCTTGGCATCCCTCATCATCTTCTCTACAGGATACTCCCTCATATAACCTGAACCTCCCATTATCTGAACTGCATTTGTTGTCACCCTCATAGCCACATCTGTTGCAAAGACCTTTGCCATGGCTGATTCCTTTGAAATATCCTTCGCACCGCTGTCAATATATCTTGCAACAGAATATACGAGAGCCCTCGCAGCCTCGATCTCCGTGGCCATATCAGCGAGCATGTGTTGTACAGCCTGAAAACTTATTATGGGATGGCCGAACTGAACCCTCTGCCTTGCAAATTTAACAGCCTCCTCAAAGGCTCCCTGAGCAACACCGACTCCTTGAGCACCAACGCCTGTCCTCGAATTATCGAGGGTCTTCATAGCTACTATAAAACCCATGCCCTCTCTGCCGAGGATGTTTTCCTTAGGGATTCTACAGTTGTCAAAGATCAACTCCCTCGTGACAGAGGCCCTTATACCCATTTTTTTCTCCTTCTTGCCAAAGGTGAAGCCAGGGGTTCCTTTCTCAACTATAAAGGCTGATGCACCTCTTGCTCCCTTTGCCCTGTCTGTTATTGCAATTACTGTATATATCTCTGCCTCTCCACCGTTTGTTATCCATTGCTTTGTCCCATTAAGGATATATTCATTACCATCCAGCCTGGCTGTTGTTTGTATTCCCCCTGCATCACTGCCTGCATTTGCCTCTGTAAGGCCAAAGGCGACGAGCCTTTTGCCCGCAGCTATATCAGGCAGATATTTTTTCTTCTGTTCTTCAGAACCAAAAAGCAGTATCGGATATGTGCCTAAGGCATTTGCTGCATAGGATGTGGAAACACCCAGACAGGCCCTTGACAGTTCTTCTACAGCAATACAGAGTTCAAGGCTTCCCTTACCGAGCCCTCCATATTCTTCGGGTATAAAGAGACCAAAGAGGTCAGACTGGGCAAGGACCTTCATTATCTCCCAGGGGAATTCCTCCTTTTCGTCCAGATCAGACCTGACAGGCACTACCTTCTCTTCGGCGATCTGCCTCGAAAGGTCTCTTATCATTATCTGTTCTTCTGTAAGAAAATAATCCATAGTACCTCCCATTTTTGCTTTTACTTAATAGCCCGACCCTATCCACGAACAATGAGTATCGATTAAGTGTCAATTTTAACAGAAAAGTGTTTATTTTTGAAAGGCTTCAACAAAAAGTGCAGATGCTGAAAC
>JBKBUA010000243.1:0-1548 GCA_046290845.1 Thermodesulfovibrionales bacterium | reverse complement strand
TGATATATCTAAAAATGCCTCATCTATCCCTACATCCTCGATTATTGGTGAGAACTCTCTAAGGATATCCTTGATCTTTTCAGATACTTTGGTATACTCCTCGTAATCTACTGGAAGGAAGACCGCCTCTGGACAGAGTTTATAGGCTGTGCGTAATGGCATCGCTGAATGGATGCCAAATCTTCTCGCCTCATAAGAGGCTGTTGATACCACACCCCTTTTAGTTGGGTCTCCATCACCCCCTACTACCACAGGTCTTCCGATTAGTTCAGGATGCCTCTTCTGCTCAATGGCAGCAAAAAAGGCATCCATATCGATATGAAGGATCCTCCTCATTTTAATCGATTATACCACAGACAACACCCATAACCTTATACGCTTAAGTATGGCTATCTGGTATAATCTCATTAGGATGGCTGAGTGCAGAATTTGTAATACCCGATCCCCTCTTATATCAAAGGAACTCTCCCTATGCCTCGGTTGTATAAGGACTCATCCTGATAAGGCCATTCCCCTCGCTTTGGAGACACATGGAAGGAGCAGACGAAGATTCGGTCTTCCAGAAAAGCCACCAAAGGACCCAAAGGGAGTACCCTGTAACATCTGTGTGAATGAATGCAGGATCCCTGAGGGTGGCCTCGGATACTGCGGTCTGAGAAGGAACGAAAATGGGAGGCTTTTAGGTGTCTCAAAGGATGAGGGAAAGCTCTCCTGGTATCTCGACCCGCTCCCAACGAACTGCGTTGGTGACTGGGTATGCCCTGGTGGGACAGGAAGGGGTTATCCTGAATATGCCTGTTCAAAGGGGCCTGAATACGGATATTTTAATCTCGCCGTTTTCTTTCATGCCTGTTCTTTTAACTGCCTTTACTGTCAGAACTGGCACTTCAGGGAAGAGACCCTTATGCCAGGGACAAGGATGGTAGAGGAGGTTGTGTCTGCCATAAATGAGCGCACAACCTGCATATGTTATTTTGGTGGTGACCCAACACCACAGCTGCCCTTTGCCATTGAGGTATCAAAGAGGGCGAGGGATAGGTTCAGGAGAAGGATATTGAGAATATGCTGGGAGAGTAATGGTTCGATGAATAAGGGCCTTCTTAGAGAGATGATAGATCTATCTCTTAAGTCAGGTGGCCTGATAAAGTTTGATCTTAAGGCCTGGAATGAGAATCTCCATTTTGCACTCACAGGTGTTACAAATAAGAGGACATTAGAGAATTTTGAAGAGGCATCAAGATACATAACCTTGAGACCTGAGCCACCACTATTGATAGCAAGCACTCTACTAGTGCCAGGTTATATAGACGGGGAAGAGATAAGGGGGATATCGAGGTTTATCTCTTCTTTAAACCCTGAAATTCCCTATAGCCTTCTCGCCTTTTATCCCCACTTCTATATGAAAGACCTTCCCTTAATAAAGAGGTCAGATGCCCATGAATATCTCAGGATCGCTGAAGAAGAGGGATTGAGGAATGTCAGGATTGGAAATGTCCATTTGCTCGTTTGAGCCTCAGGATGACAATATATAGTTTAAAATATTCCCCT
>JBKBUA010000242.1:0-1554 GCA_046290845.1 Thermodesulfovibrionales bacterium | reverse complement strand
TTTATGCTCCTCCTTTTATAGATATTTTGTTAGTAACTTTCTACATAATAATTGTCTCATTTTTGGGGAGCAGATCAGGGGGACAACTTATGAGGATTGGTTTTATAGGTCGTGGCAGTCTCGGCATGACCATGGCAAAGAGGCTGCTCTCTGAAGATGTGAGCCTTACCAGGTCATACCCACTGCGGTGCTGCGACCGCTACTGTGGGTGTGAACGGCTTATGGTCAAAGCTTGCAAACCCTTACACTGATAATATTCATCATTACCTATGCAGGTATAGCCATTGGTGAGATACCAGGCCTTGCCCTTGACAGAACGGGGATTGCAATTCTCGGTGCAATAGCAATGGTTGCCTCTGGTGTTATGAGCACTGAAGAGGCAATCATGGCAATTGACTTTTCCACCCTTTTGCTCCTTTATTCATTAATGGTCGTCTCCTCCCAGTTCAGGCTCGGTGGTTTTTACACATGGGTTGCCCTGAAGATAGCTAAACTCACTGATAGACCATGGAGATTCCTTTTTATAATGATGCTTGCCTCTGGAGGGCTCTCGGCACTGCTTACAAATGATATTATCTGTTTTGCCTTTACACCTGTGATTACCATGGCAACACTCAGGGCTGGGCTCAATCCTCTCCCCTATCTTATAGGACTTGCCATTTCAGCAAATATCGGTTCAGCAGCTACCATAATCGGTAATCCACAGAATATGCTTATAGGTCAGCTTGGAAGGCTTCCATTTGGAGAATTTATCCTCTGGTGTTTACCACCTTCAGTTTTTTCTCTGATAGGAGCTTTCGGGATATTGAAGATTCTTTATTCCAGAAAGATATTCCTTCAACCCTCAAGTGTAAGCCCTTCCCCTGAAGCACTTCCTCCATTTAACAGACACCAGACCACAAAGGGCATAATTGCACTCCTTGCACTGATAGTCCTGTTTTTTACATCAGTTCCGAGAGAAGTTAGTGCTATAGTCATAGCGGGCCTTCTGCTCTGTAGCAGGACAATGCGAACAAGGTCAATCCTTGAGAATATAGACTGGCATCTTCTTACACTCTTTTCTGCACTCTTTATAATTATCCAGGGAATAGAGATCGTCCATCTTCCAGAAAGGATACTCGGCTTTCTTGATGCCCATGGTATGAGTCTCCATAATCTTTATAACCTTACCGTTATCTCAACAATTGTAAGCAATCTCGTAAGCAATGTGCCTGCCACGATGCTTCTTACAAGGTTTCTTGAACAGGGAGTTCACGAGCAGTGGTATGTCCTTGCCCTTTCAAGCACCTATGCTGGAAATCTGATTGTAATTGGTAGCATTGCAAACCTTATAGTCTTTGAGATAGCCTCAGGCTATGGAGTGAAGGTCACCTTCCGGGAACATGCAAAGGTTGGAATACCTGTAACAATGCTAAGTCTCTTAATTACGATACTCTGGATTTATCTGACCACTTAGAAATCAAGAAGAACACTCCTTTTAATTAAACTTATTTACTTATAAAAAAATTTTTTACAATACCTGACAACCCCTGTGTTATATTAACTTTGTTTTAA
>JBKBUA010000241.1:0-1570 GCA_046290845.1 Thermodesulfovibrionales bacterium | reverse complement strand
TAAGACAGCCTGATATTATGACGGATAAATATGCTATTTGGTGTGAGTTGATAGACCACGGGTTTGAAAACACTGAATATTCTATTGCAGCATTACTAAGGGATACAATTAGGCAGTATGGTAAAATTTCATGCGATGAGGCCAGAGAGATAATCAAGTCAAAATTTGGGAATGCGTCGTTGACTGCTGCTGTTTTAGAGGCTTTCGCTGAAATGGGCGGAAAGTTTACAAAGAAATATTTAAGATTGTGACTTAGGAGGGGAAAGCAAAGGTAAAGTCGTTGGATTAAATAAAGACTTATGTGCTGTTCAAGTATCCAGCGGTATAACAATCTTCGAGATTATTGGCGGTCATGTTACTGAAATTGGCGACATTATTTCAGGCAACCTTGAATCTGTTGGTAGCGAGAGCCTTTATAATGAAACAAAGCATGAGAAAATAGATGTTTTTATTGAAGATTGGGGTTGTTCACCTGTAGTTGCAAAGAAATTTCTTTCACGGAAAACATAACCCTTCCTTCCTCCCCTTACCTCAAGGGGGAAGGGGATATTCCCCCTCTTAAGGTAAGAGGGGGCAGGGGGAGTTATAAAGATAAGGATTTTAGAATAAAATTCAGCTAAAATAAGATCATGAGGAGCAGGAGGTTTGATATGCCGGTTATAGAGAAGAAGACAGGGCATCCGTATATATCCATAGATCCTAAGATTTCTGGAGGGCAGCCTGTTATCAAAGGCACTCGTATAAAAGTATTGGATATAGCTATTAGATATGAGCTTATGGGGATGAGTCCTGATAATATCATTAATGAATACCCTCACTTGAGGCTCGAACAAATCCATGACGCTCTTTCATACTACTATGAACATAAAGAAATGTTTGATGAAAAATACAGAGAAGATCAGGCTTTTCTGTCCATGCTCAAAAGGCAGTATCCCTCTAAGCTAAAAACAAAAGTAGGATGAAGATTTATGCCGATGAAAATATAGAGCATTCTATAATTGAAGGCCTGCGCAGAAGAGGAATAGAAGTGTTGTCAGCAATTGAACTTGGATATGTAGGCAAGCCTGATGCTTTTCATATTAAGAAAGCCTCTGAAATGAAGGCAGTTATTCTCACGCATGATACTGATTTTTTGAGATTGGCAAACAGTCAGGTGACTCAACACCATGGAATAATATTTTCGCATCAAAAAAATATTTCTATTGGTCAATCATTAGAAGAGTTGAATTAATAGTGAGTATTTTGACTGATAAGGACATGGAGAACCATATTGAATTTCTATGACCTCAACAACCCCTCTGAAAAAGCCATCCACGATAAACTCGTCTCCCTCGTTGACCGCATGCTTGAACTGCATAAAAAGAAAAACTCCATGCCTCCATCAGCCACAATCCCCTTACCTCAAGGGGGGAGGAGATATTCCCCCTCTTAAGATAAGAGGGGGGCAGGAGGGAGTTATGAAACCATTAAGAAACGCTCCGCTATTAAAAAGGCGCAGGCAAGAGTTGTTTGGGCCTACTGTTGAAATCCAGTTTATAAATTGTGTATGATAGTGGACACTTTTTTCAGG
>JBKBUA010000240.1:0-1624 GCA_046290845.1 Thermodesulfovibrionales bacterium | reverse complement strand
CTGCCACCAAAGATAGAGACAGAGATATTCCTTGAGCTTACCCCTGTGCAAAAAGGGATATATGAGAGGACAGTTAAAGAGGTTAGGACAGAGATTGACGAGGCCTACAGGAAAATGAGACCCGAGAGGGCAAAGATTGTAGCGATCACTGCACTCCTTAAGTTAAGACAGATCTGTCTGTGTCCCAGTCTTCTCTCTGAGGAACTTCCAGAGGAGGCACCAAAGATTGAGGTCCTCTTAGAACAATTACAAGAACTCCTCGATGAAGGTCACTCGGCCCTTGTCTTTTCACAGTTTACATCCTTTCTTGATATTGTGGAAAGGCATATCAGGAAGGCAGGTATACCTTTTGAGAGGCTTGATGGCTCAACCCCTGTGCAGAAGAGAAGGGAGATAGTGAAAAACTTCCAGGAATCAGCCCCTGCAGCAGTATTCCTCTTAAGCCTCAAGGCTGGAGGACAGGGGCTTAACCTTACGAGGGCATCCTATGTCTTTCACCTTGACCCGTGGTGGAATCCAGCAGTTGAGGCACAGGCAACAGACAGGACCCACAGGATAGGACAGATCAGGACAGTTACAGTAACGAGGTTACTGATGAGGCATACCGTTGAAGAGAAGATGAAGTTCCTCAAGGCAAGAAAACAGGCACTATACAATGCCATCCTTAATGCAAAAACATCAGCAAAGGGTGTTCAACTAACCCGTAATGACCTCGATTTCTTGCTTGGATAACAACAGTCCTCAGCCCAGAAATGGAGAAATTATTTTAGAGACTATTTTTTCCTTGACCGTTTTTTTATGGTGAGGTAAAGCTTATTAAAACTTTTGATTGCTTCACGGGTTTCTTTTTCAATATCTGGATCCTTTTCATCTTCTTTTGCATATTTGAGCCAGGTGTCAACATAGAGCTGTTTTACATGATTAACTAACTCTCTCTCTATATACTCCTTGTCTTGAGCTGACCCATTGTATGATTCTAAAACACCATCAATGATTATCTTTAAAACAGGGAAATATTCCTCTTCATCATCCAATGTATTGTCATCAGCAAATTCTGAATACTTTTTTAGAATCCTTTTGCCAATTTTAATATGTGTTTCCATTTTTGACCATTTTGGGGTTAATTTTAAATTCCTCAATTTGCAACTATTATAACATAACTATATAACTAAGCATGGGGTCAGGTCTTGTTTCTTGCATTAGCTCTTTTTTAGCAATCTACTTACCACAGAATAGTGAATTCCTATAAAATCAGCAACCTCCTTCTGCGTATAACCATATCTTTCAATTGCGTCCTTTGCTATTCTATTTCGTTTCATCCTGTCTTTTATTATCCCTTCAGTAAACAACATCTCAAGCCTTGGCCTGTCAGCATATCTCTGGCTTCTTGGTATTTCCTTTATATCACGATGCCCCTTTATATATTCCATTAAACCTTTAACAAATTCTTCTCCTCCTAAAATACACTGCCCCTTTACATCTTTCCATATAACTTCCCCTCCAAATCCAGCTTTAACAAATTCACTGTATTTTCCTAAATTCCCATACTTTTAGGCACTAGGATATTTAGTTTATTTATAATTTCCTTTTGTTGTTTTGTTAGTTCTTGAATGAGTATTTCATC
>JBKBUA010000239.1:0-1625 GCA_046290845.1 Thermodesulfovibrionales bacterium | reverse complement strand
ACACCAGCCGTAACCATTGTTGCAGCATGTATAAGGGCACTAACAGGTGTTGGTCCTTCCATTGCATCAGGGAGCCAGACATGAAGTGGTATCTGGGCAGATTTTCCAACGGCACCACAGAAGAGCAAGAGGGCTATAAGTGTTATAAGGTCTACATCATAACCAAGTATATTGACTGTCCTGCCCACAATACCCTGAACCCCTCCAAAAACAGGTGAATAATGGAGAGTTCCAAAGGTTAAAAAGACCATTATGACACCGAGACCAAAGCCGAAGTCTCCAAATCTGTTTACTATAAAGGCCTTTTTGCCTGCGTCAGAGGCAGACTTTTTTTCATACCAGAAACCAATCAGAAGATAAGAACAGAGACCAACAGCCTCCCAACCAAAATAGAGTTGAAGGAAGTTATTCGCCATTACGAGCATCAACATCGAAAATGTGAAAAGGCTCAGATAGGAGAAGAACCTGTAGTATCCCTTATCACCATGCATGTAACCTATTGAATAGATATGCACAAGGGAGCTTACTGTTGTAACAACAATGAGCATGACCGCCGTTAGCTGGTCTATGAGGAAACCAACAGAGACACTGAAGTTTCCTGATACTATCCATGTGTAGATGTCCCTGTTTACTGTCTTCCCATCAACAACCTCTGAAAGAGTGATAACCGATATTACCCATGAAAAGACTACTGCCAGTGTGGATACCCAGTGGGCCTTATCTTTTATGATGTTTCTTCCAAGGACAATATTTATGAAGAATGCTAATAGCGGAAGAAAGGGGATTAATACATATTTATCCATAATCTCTCCTATCCTTTCATCTCGTTTATTTCATCTACATGCACTGTTGCCTTATTCCTGAAAAGGGCTATTATTATCCCGAGACCTATTGCAGCCTCTGCTGCAGCAACAGCAATAACAAAAAGCGTAAGGACCTGACCTGTCATATCTTTAAGAAAATGACTGAATGATACAAGGCTTATATTTACAGCGTTCAGCATCAACTCGATAGAGATAAACATGATTATGATATTTCTCCTCATCAGGAAACCTGCCATACCAATAACAAAGAGGACACCACTTAACCATATATACCAATTTAGAGGAACCATTAACCCTTAAGCCTCCTTTTTGTGAGTACTATAGCCCCTATGATTGCCACGAGCAAAACAACCGAGAGAACCTCAAAGGGGAAGAGATACTGAGTAAACAGAACCCTTCCGAGCACCTTTGTATTTGTCTCTGTCTTAATAATATCTGCCCCGATAAGACCCTCCTGCCCCTTCATAAAGGTCGTGGTTGAAAGAATCATCATGATTGCAAAGGCTATCGACGCTGACAGGCCGAGAGGCCATATACCTACAAATCTCTCAACAAATAATTCCTCCTTAAGATTTAGCAACAAAATGACAAAGAGGAATAAGACAAGGATCGCCCCTGCATAGATTATTATCTGAATTGCCGCCAGAAACTCAGCATTAAGGGTTAGATACAGTAAGGCTATATGGAAAAAAAGGACAAGCATCAAGACAACACTATGAACAGCGTTCTTTCTCGTAATCACAAAAACCGAGAGGACTATTATCGCAATTGTAATATAGCCAAAGAGCAGTTTTTCTATCA
>JBKBUA010000238.1:0-1647 GCA_046290845.1 Thermodesulfovibrionales bacterium | reverse complement strand
CATGGAAACGGAACACAGGCTGCGAGGGCAATTGCCTGTCTTGCCCTTCTTACAGGACAGGTTGATAAGCCTGGAACTCTTATAATCCCTGAACGTAAGGGTGGGAAACGCAGGACGTTGAGTGCTCCTGTCCCTTCAATACCGAGAGTAGATGGAAGGGGCACAAAATACCCCTTTGCCCATTCCTCTGGTATTGAGCCTTTCGAGAAATTTCTGATAGGTTGATATAGGCTGATTTACAGGTAATGCAAAGAATAAAATCCCCCAGAAGTAGCTGATAAAACCTTGATATAGAGCCTCGCAGGAGCCAGAATATCGAAATTCACCCCAATAAAAAAACAGGACTCGACGACCTTATTTCTTGTAAAATTAATGTCACAAAATCAAACAAGAAAGGAGTCGAGCCCTTGGCAAAGATTATACAGCAAAAGATATTCAGTTGGAAGGATGTAGAGGCAAGCGGGGAGTTGGAGCGGCTGCGGATGGTGATAGAAGTGATCCCTGACGATGAGCTGATGAAGGCATTGGAAGGAGAGCGGAAAGGACGGCGGGATGATTATCCGATTTGTGCTGTATGGAACAGCATATTAGCTGGGATAGTATATCAGCATAGTTCGATAGAATCATTGAGGCGGGAGCTTATGAGGAACGGGGAGTTAAGGGAGGCATGCGGATTTGACCCTGCACTCAAAGACAAAGCTGTGCCGTCTAAGGATGCCTATTCCTCGATGCTTAAGAAACTCATGGGCAAGCAGGGGATGATAGAGGAGATGTTTGATGGACTAATAGAGGAGCTGAAGAAGTATCTTCCCGAATTAGGCAGACATCTTGCGATAGACAGCAAGAAGATAGAGAGTTATGCGAGGGGCAGGAAGGATCCTGCTGAAAGTTCAGACCCAGAAGCCGACTGGGGATACAAGACATACAAAGGCAAAAGGGCAGACGGCAGCATATGGGAAAAGATAAGCTCATGGTTTGGGTATAAACTTCATCTTTTAGTGGATACGACATATGAATTGCCTGTGGGCTACAAAGTGACAAAGGCAACGAGGGCGGATATAGAAGAGATGCTGCCGCTAATAAAGGAGGCGAAAGAGAAACATTTCAAGGAGGTAGAGACACTTGCAGGAGACAAGGCATATGACAGTGGCTCTCACAACGAAAAGCTTTATGATGGGCATGGGATAAAACCCGTTATAGACATAAGAAATAATTGGAAAGATGGAGAAGAGACAAAGCTGCTAAATCCAGAAAGGATAGATAATGTTGTGTACGATTACAGGGGGACAGTTTACTGTCATTGTCCTTCAAGCAACGAAAGAAAGGAGATGGCGTTTTGTGGATTTGAGAAAGACAGAATGACGTTAAAATACAGATGTCCATCTGTGGCATATGGGATAGAGTGCAAGGGCTTTGCCGAGTGTTCGGAAGGAACAAAGGGGAAGATCGTGAGGATACCATTAGAGACCGACAGGAGGATATTTGTTCCTATAGCGAGGAGCAGTTACAAATGGCAGAGGATATACAACGGAAAGACTGCCGTTGAAAGGGTAAACAGCAGGATAGATTTATCCTTTGGATTTGAACATCACTTTGTAAGGGGAAAGGCAAAGATGACACTCAGGGTTGGACTGGCATTGATAGTTA
>JBKBUA010000023.1:14507-19435 GCA_046290845.1 Thermodesulfovibrionales bacterium | reverse complement strand
GTGTGGAATGAATACCACGGGGAATGACATAACCATTGTATCAAAAATTGGGAGCGTGGCGGTAAAGTCTCTCATAATCCTTGTCTTACTTTTGGGGGCATATCACACATTGGTTCAGATGAAACGATGGACAGGGCTTGATGAGATTGAACCAAAAGAGCTTTATATCCCACATGGTTCAGATGAAACTCTTCGATCCGACTAAATATGTTAAATCCGAGGCAACTTTATATCCCACATGGTTCAGATGAAACTCATAGACGGAGTAGCCCTTCTTGCGTGCCTCTATCTCTTTATATCCCACATGGTTCAGATGAAACTTCTATACAATAATCGTGATGCTATCTCTATATCACTTTATATCCCACATGGTTCAGATGAAACTAACAGAACTGGGTGCTTCAGTATTACTAACTATTCCTTTATATCCCACATGGTTCAGATGAAACAATTGTCGTAGGCAACTGTGCCATCATTTTTTACAACTTTATATCCCACATGGTTCAGATGAAACCTGTATTGAAAGCAGCGAAAGACAAAACAGCAGCTCTCTTTATATCCCACATGGTTCAGATGAAACCTGAGAAGCTCCAGGCTATCAGGAAGAGTGGCCTGACTTTATATCCCACATGGTTCAGATGAAACACCCCATCCCGTGTTCGCAGTTTTCACCCCACATCTCTTTATATCCCACATGGTTCAGATGAAACTTGCGCCAGGCCACAGTCCTTACAAGGAGATAATCACTTTATATCCCACATGGTTCAGATGAAACTCTTCCTGTCTGTTCCTTATATACCCCTGATATTTCTTTATATCCCACATGGTTCAGATGAAACTTGACTTCACGCCAGTTATTCTCGTTATTGCTACTATCTTTATATCCCACATGGTTCAGATGAAACGCAAGAGAATACATGGAGATAGGCATGTCTTCAATCCTTTATATCCCACATGGTTCAGATGAAACGAGAAAAGACAGCAAGCCTCACGCCAGCTAACTATGACTTTATATCCCACATGGTTCAGATGAAACGCCCGTTGTTTCTTCTATCCTCTGTTTTCTCTTCATCTTTATATCCCACATGGTTCAGATGAAACCCAGTTGTCAAAGAGCAATTAACCAAACTCTAACGCTTTTATTTACAACTATTTTAGCAGTTTTCAAATCAAATATGAACAGCCTGAAATGAAGTTTTTTGCATCAAGCCTCTAATCGTGTTTTTGGCTCTTTGAAAAAATCGCCTTCAATCCCTTACCTGATAAGCGTCCCAGCATCATGCAATCAAAAATAGGTTTGATGCAAATAAATTGCTGAACCATATCTGAACCTTAAGCCCTGTTTTTGCTCTATGGGCATCCTTCAGTAGCGTAATGCCCTGAAAGATTAGCAGGGACGGGGTTCTAACCAGCAGAAGGCTAGTCATGCACATCACTGTGCACGGAGAGAGGTTCTGTGCGGCATCCCTTTTCTCACGACCTTTGCCGCGGTGCCAATCGCCTAACTGCCAGAACAAGGGCACATAAAGTAAGACAGGCTATTAACCTGTTAAAGATGCCCTTAAACTTAAGTTGTCAAAGACCTATAACTTCTTTAATTAGAAACTTTTGAAAAGTATCGATATCTCGTTTTATTTTATCTTCTTTTTTAATATAAGTCCAGACGCCCTTTAGTGCAATTACCCTGCTTGCGTTTTTATCGGCATTATCCTCATATCCGCACTTAATGCATTTAAATACATCCTGTATAGGATTACCATTGCTGTCGAATTTAGGTCTATTTTCTGGCGCAACAAAACCGCACTTAACGCAGGTCATGCTTGTATAAGCCGGATGAACTTTCTTGGCTTTTGGTAGTCCTCTTTCTTCGAGCTTATAATCCAGAGTAGTAAGAAATTTTTGAAACTGTGAGCGGTTTAATAGTTTATTAAATGGACTCCTTTTGCGGGCTTTAGACTTATCAGTTATAGCCTTTAAATCTTCAACATAAACCTGAGATTTATATCTCAACGCAATATCAGCAACCATATTTGTAGCCTCATGGATTATTCTGTCTGCCCAATTCCTTCTTACTTTCAATCTATAAATTATACCCCGCCTCTGTAGTTCGGCTATTTTCTTTTCTTCGCTCTTTAACAATTCTTTTAATGTTTTGCCTTCGTATAGGCCATTTTCAAGTAAATCATATTTTCTATCCATAACAGAAAATGCACAAATGGCTTCAATCCCCCGGTCAATTCCCATAATTGTTTCGGTAGGTATCTTTTTAGGGTTAAACTCAAAGGCAAGATGTAAATAATATTCGTTGTTCTCACTGTCATAAACAAGTTTGCCTTCTTTTGGCTCCGATTTCCCGTTAAGAAATTGTTCAACCATTCGCTGACCTGTTTCTATTGGGAAAATGAGACCTGTTTTTGTGCCTCCCCGCCTTAAGAAAGCCTGCCCTGTTCTGACATCGTAAAGTCCATGTTCTTTTGTTATAACAAGTTTATTTTTTGAATTATTTGAAGATGGTAAAACATGAAGTAAGGCATAGTATCTTTTTCTATTAGGATTATAAAGAAAAGCCATATTCTGATGTGATGTATCGCATCTGACAAAAGAAAGCGGTTTTAACTTTGCATATACCCTACTCTGTCTGTTAATGGCATCTCGCAAAGAATTGTATGTTTCGGTATCTATACAGTTCTTAAGGGATTCATAAAGACTGTCAAGAAGTCGCTCTCTTTTTTGTTCCTTTATTTTTTGTAAAGAGGGATATGATACCTTAGCCTCACTATCAAGTAGTTCTTTATAGCTTAAAAGATTGCCCGCCAAATCCTTGTAAAGGGATTCTCTAAGACCAGTTGACAGAACAAAGGATTCTAAAATATTTGCATATTTCGACCTTATATATTTATCAGCCTTTTTATCATCATACTTCATATTGCCTTCTTTGGTACTATAAGCGATAGCATTATAAAAACTATCTAAATCAGAAAATATGGCTTTTAAAAGCCTGTCATAAAGCAAATGATAGTTCTTAAATGCCTTTTGCAGCAAGGCTTGTTTTCTTTTTGAAGGATTATGCAGTTTAAATATCGCTGTTTTAAACATATAGTCGTTCAACCTTTAGCCTATAATATATTCCCTGTCAACTCTTTTTCCACGCCCATAACCGTCTTCCGGTAATTTAAACGGTTTTCGAGGCTATAGAAATAAACAGAATCTTCATCCTCATTGATTACCTTTCGAATCTCACTCCGGCACTTCTCAAGCCTTCCAATAGTTATATCGCCCTCAAACACCGAATTCTGCACCCACATAAAATATTTTTTCAAAATCTTCCTGACCTTGTTAACCCTCTCCTCTCCGATATCATATGTAACAATCAAATATGGCATTGTTCACCACCACGCCTTAAACGGGGCATAAAGCTCATCCCCTATCAGGTGCTTTATAAGCTTATAGCACTCAAGCCTTATGAGCGTTCTGTATGAGACATTTCTTTTTAATTTTCTGTGTTTGATTGTTGTTGAAAGTTTCTGGTCAAACTCTTTGAGGAATTTCTTTCTTCCAGTCTCATTCATATAACAATAGTTCACATCTTCTTCAAAGTCCTCAAGCTTTATCATATTATTGTTCACCAGCTTAAAAATAACAGGATCTGCAATCAATGGCTTAAATATCTCTGCTATATCGAGGCTTAAAGAGTATCTCCTTTCTCGTGGTTCGTGAAGATAGCTTATCGTTGGATTAAGTTGGGTGTGGTATATCTCTGAAAGGACTGTTGAATATATCATGGAATTAGCAAAAGATATCAAGGCATTTACAGGATTTGTAGGTGGTCTCTTTCCCCTTTTTTCAATAAAAAAAACTTCTTTTAATTTTAATATAATATTAAATGCCTGATAATATGCATCCCTTGCTCTGCCTTCGCATCCCATGAGTTCATTGATGGTTTTGGCCTCAGAGGCTTGAGTAAGTTCTTCTTTTATCTTCTCCTGAAAATCTGTGGTCTCCCTGTATTCCCTAAGATTTCTAAGCATATGGAATATTGCGCCTTCAACAAAGCAATAGGCAAGATAAAATCTCTTTTCTTTATCAAGATAATGCTCTACCTGCTTTACCGTTAACTCGCCTGATACATTTCTATCCCTTGGCATAAAACTACCTGCATAGAATCCATAATAGTTATAGACGTGGACAGTCTTATTTTGCTGCGAGAGAAAATTCAGAAGCTTTGTATTGAGGTCAATTTCTCCGTAAAGGTGAATGGTGTCTATGTCTTCAACAGGTATTGCCTTTTTCTCACCATTTTCATTTTCAATATATATGGTGTTTTCTTTTCGTCTAATCCTGCCATTTGAAAAGATGTAATAGTATCTGGTCATAGACTATGCTAAAAAACTTCCAGCAATATTCACAAAGTTAGTGTTTTATTCCAAGTTGCTTCCTAATTAGTTCACATAGAGTGTCTTTTATTTCATTATGCCTTGGCACAGGAGCCTTTTTACCATTTAGTGGATTTACATATATATCATGCCTTGAGCCATGCCTTTTTAAATAACAACCTGCCTTTACCAGTTCCTTAATAAAATCGTATCTCTTCAAACTTCAACCTCTATTTCCTTTTCTTGCACTTTAACCCATAGAGGTTCTTCTTCCTCCATCATTAATTTATATGCTTCCTGTATATTTTTTTGAAGCTCTTCAAGGGTCTCTCCTTGACTAAAAACTCCCGGAACTTCTTTAAGTCTCCCTACATACCAGCCTTCATCAATCCAGTACTCAAGAGTAAACTTTCTAAGCATATTTCCTCACCTCCAGTAATTAACTATATAATTTTACCATTTGTCGCAATCCTTTAACCTCTTTTCATTTTATCCCCAGCAAAATTCAAAATATGCACACTTTGTGCAATAGGGTTTTCTCAATAGCCGTGGGGG
>JBKBUA010000023.1:2482-14437 GCA_046290845.1 Thermodesulfovibrionales bacterium | reverse complement strand
AGCACAACCTCTTCTCGCTTCCTCATCTTGGGATAGTTTATAACTCCACGCTTTTCAATTCCCAGCTGCTTGAGATAATAAAGATAATAAAGCAGTTGAATCCTGTCGGCATGGGCAAGACGATTGGAGTATTTTACTTCTATAATCTCATAGTCACCAACAATGTCGATATTGATGAGATTATCAATCAGCACCTCCTTTGTTTCCTCTCTCGGATATGAATACTCACCAAGAAGCTTACCCATCAAAACCCTGTCAGACCTCGCCTCCATCTGTATGCCCCTGTCAAAGAGCCATAACTTTCGTTCACAGACATAGAGGTAGTTGACTTTTATCCCATTGGTCTTAAGGGATTGAAAATCAAGCCTGTCTTCTACTAATTCTTTCCGCAGCATTTCTTGTACTTCTTACCACTTCCACAAGGGCAGGGGTCATTGCGGCCAATCTTTACCTTTTCTGTATTGAAGTCAAAAACACCCTTCTTCATTGCCTCAACCCTTTCCTCCCATAACAATCTTCCATAATCTTTGAGTGTCTCAATAGCCAAGGGTAAAGACCCGAACATCAATGCGGTATTAAGATTCTCATCTACTGGGGTGCCATCTTCGGTTTCAAATAGTTCATGACTCTCTTCTGGATTAACAACACCGTGAACAATAGCAAGACTCAAAAGGACGCCTTTAATATACTCAGGGGCTTTTTCATACTCGTAATCAAGGTACCATATCTCAGGTCTTAACCTTAAAGCAACAAGAAATCCATGGGTCCATTCAGCCATTTCGTTCATAACTTCCTCTGAAATATCTTCAGCCTTAAGATCAATAAAAGGGAAATAAAGCCTTTCTTTATAGAAGGCATCGCTATAGGCATTATAGGCATCCAAAAGAGTTTTAAAGAACATTTCTAACTGTGCAGTACTCTCAAATTCTGGCATCGCACCCCCAAATATCTCAGCCATCCATTCGCTCGGCATAATCGGATCTGGAGTGATAACAAGCCCGAAGAGGAATCCCTCGAGTTCAGTAAGAGTAAGGTCTTCCTCTTTGTCCCGGGCAAGCTCAAGAAACTGTGCAAGAACTTCCTTTTGGTGTTTAGTGAGGATTTCAGTTGAATTTTTTGGCATAAAAGCTCCTCAATGTATATAATGGTCATGCAAAATTTGGAGGTAGACTTCTTAAATTTAGCCCGGTATCAGAATTATATTCCAATTTTGTAAAAAATATCCCATATCTTTTTTCTTCAAAGAAAGTGCGATGCTTTAAAATCGCATATAACGGAACAGAAAGCATTTTGCCTTTTATCTCGTAGAAAAATTTTAACTTCTCACTTTTATCCTTCCAGCTGTAATTACCTTCAAATTTATCCATCTCTGTGTCTTCTAATTCCGATAACGGTAGGACAATTAAAGAAATGCCCGAATCTCTCAAAAAACTGCTTACTTCACTATCGCCGATGGTCTCAAGCATTGTGAGGTCAGAACTTAAAAAAGCGCCTATAATACTCTTCGCTTTTTCTTTTTGGTCTTTAACCTCTTTATTGTCCCAAAATGAATCAAAATAACTGTTGAGTATGTCTTTTTTCTTTTTTGCCTCAATAACTTCTCCATTCAAGCTTTCAATTACTTTCAAACTTTCTTTTATAGCAAATTTCTCGTAAGGGAAAAAATTCTCTTTGCCAGTCTCATTAAGCAGTTTTGAATAAAGAAAAACTTTTCCAGCCCCATGCCGTTTGCGGTAACACCTTCCCATCCTTTGAATTAAGACATTTACAGGTGCAGCTTCAGTAATTAGAACATCAAAATCCAGATCCATAGACACCTCAACAACCTGTGTGGTAATCCAGATGCCTATATTTCTACCAACTGCGTCGGTTTTTGCGATTTCAACCTCTTTGTTCTCCCTGTCTTGGAAAGTAAATAATGAGTGATATAGTTTCGGTGATAAATTTTTTAATTCTTTTTTTAATTTTTCATATACTGTAACAGCCTTTTTCACAGTGTTACAGACTATAAGAATGCTATTCTTTTCTGA
Source organism: Thermodesulfovibrionales bacterium (assembly GCA_046290845.1). GTDB lineage: Bacteria > Nitrospirota > Thermodesulfovibrionia > Thermodesulfovibrionales > UBA9159 > JBBIPQ01. Next base: position 12,407 of record JBKBUA010000023.1, on the reverse strand, counting down.
AAGTTTTTTAACAATTTTATCGCACTCGATAACATCTTTGCTTTCTATTATTATTTCATGTTGAGAGTCATTTTTCATTTCCAGATCATTCCACTCTGGCACATACTTTTCAGAAACTACGTCCTTAAACTCTTCCTGTAATTTGTCGGGAATAGTAGCAGACATTATTAAAGGTTTAATATTGAAGTCTTTTGCTACAAGCAGGCTTTGCTTTAAGATCGTGATAGTATAAGGAGAATATGAATCTATCTCATCAAGAATCAGATTTGAACCATACAACCCCATAAGAACTTTCTCATATTGATGAATCCTGAAAGCAAACGAAAATATCTGGTCAATAGTTGTCACAAGGACTGGTTTCATTAGATTTTTGTTAAGATTTATCTCATGTATACTTTCCTCTAAAGCCTCTGCTTCGCTATGTTCTTTCTTCAAAGTTGAATATATAAATCTACCTGCTTCGCCGTGCAGAATGCCCACATCATCACCGTAATATTTCCTTAGTTTCTTAAAGGCAGCGTTAACAGATGCCCTTGTGGGTAGTGTAAAAATAATTTTACCTTTTTTACTTCCTGCCCAACACAATGCAGCCTCTGTTTTACCGCTTCCTGTTGGAGCAACAAGAAGTGCAGAATTTCTGTCTTTAAGCTGCACCTGAAACTTTTTAGGCGTGATTTTTTCAACCAGTTTGTTATAGCCTTCCGAATTCAGATAGACCTTTACATTATCTTGTATTCCTGCAGATGCTATATGGTCTGCCCTATGTAAAATCCCTTTTAGACATATAAGTTCTTTATCAAATGGGTCTAAATCAATAATTATATCCTTTAACTTATCAACGATGCTGTAATCTATCTGAAACTGAATGTCGGCTTCGAAATAGCTTTTGAACAATTTCTGCATAGGTACAAGCAGAGGCAATCTATTTGCCTCTATATCAATAAGTTCGTCCTCAATTCCTTTACCTCCCAATCTCTTTGATCCAGTGATAAAATCACTTAGATCTAAAAAATTTTTATGATGAAAGCCAACAGCATATAAAATCTTATTTTTCAAGTCGGGAGATACATCAATAGTATTAAAGACAGAACTAAGAAATGCAATCGATAAAAGATTATGAGGAATATACTTTTTACTTCCTGATAAAGACTCTTGAAAGGTCTTTGACACCTTACCTAAATCATGAGCAAAACAACATAATTTAATAGCCTTTTCCATCTCTTCACTAATATCCAATCCAAGAGAGCGCAGATAGCTGATCTCTTTCTCTGCACATTTAATTACTTCATCTGTATGTTCAGTTAATTTTTTTTCTGGATTACTTTTAGCTAAAACCCTTTCCATCATTGTCTACCTGCATAACATTGGTAATTTACCCTTTTTAGTATCCTTATATTCTAACAACCATAAAAATCTATCAGGGAGATTCTCAACTGTTTCCCAATAGTCGCCTTCATAATAAGAAATTGCATCTCGGATATAATAAATCTTTTCCATCTTCAGATTTCTATCTTTCAGATGGGAAACAGGCAGAAACAAAGATGCTGAACCGTATAGCTCTTTTGGCAAATAGGCATTCTCAATTTTTACCTTATCTCTCTTTTTCGCTTCTTTTTTGATGGCTATTACAGATACAGCTTTCAGCATTGCCAAATCCTCACTCCTGCCCAAAGAGACAAAGCCTTCAGGATTATTGAGTTTTGAGAGATAAAGCTCATGATGGTTGGGGGCATGGAGATATATTGTATATTCTGGCTTAAATAAAACCTTAACATACATAGGGTTTAACTGAACATCATCACCCTTTTTGGCATCAGTGTAACGATTAACCTTTCTGCTAACCCACCAGCCTTTTTTACTGCTTAACTCAATTGCGCTATGTAGGAATGTCTGATAGTCAAAGAAAACTCCCCTATATCTACCCTTAATAGCAAGCATAAGTGGCTCAGGTGGTCGCTCACCAAGAACCTCACGTAAAAGTCCAAGTATCGTTGAAGGCGGGGGCAATGGATAGGAATCGCAAAAATTCTGATTACCGTATATCCTGAAATGAGCAGTCTGCCCCCAGATATTTATTCTGATGATTTCTTTGGCGTTTCCCATATTTTGTCCTTGTTGGCGCATATAAAATCTGAAATACTATCAATAGCCTTCTTTGGCAGCTTAGCTTCAATATTGACCTTCCCGTCCAAAGGAAAGCCTTCATGCATACCAAAGACTAATAAATTATTATCATCTGATTTAAGTCCGTATTCATCAATAATGTCGTCGATAGCCTTAGCCCTCACCGCCCTCTTTGTCTTATCCCAGACAATCGCATCAAGAAAGTAGGGAAATTTTTTTTCAAAGACACCGCCTACAACAAGATGGGGTCTTAATGTACCTACTAACGCCCCATTTCTGTGAATAGTTATATATGGTATCGCCTCTAAAATCGCTTGTGCCCTTTCTAATTTTTTATTCACCGAGGCTTCATTATCTTTATCTTTATTTTCCTCTTTTCCAATCCTTTGTAAATCAAGATTGAATGTATAAACGAAATAATTCATATCTATTTCCCTCTGGAATATCATCTGGCCTTCGCCTTTAGAGCCTGAAAGTTCAACAAGACCGAGGTTGCTCCTGTAGTCAAGGCAATTTTTAAAGTCCATTAACCCGACAGCATATGAAACACCTAATGGAGATTTTCTTTTTCTGGTTTCTTCTAGTGCTTCTTCAGTCCCGCCCTCCTCTTTTTTATTTTCTTCTTTTTTACCTTTTGCCTTTTTCCGTGTAAATAAATATCCAAAAATGTCAGCAAATGGATCATCATCTGCAAAACTTGTAATTTGCAGTGGTGGCTTTTCATTACCTTTTTTCTTAGGTGCTATATTTATATTTTTGCCGAACTCAAACTCCCATCTTTTTTCTCTTACAAAATACTCCATCAAAGGTTGCTTTAGGATCGCACTGGGTGAAAGATAGGCAAAATCTCCCAAATCCGTCGGCAAAACCTTCATAGGATTAATATTCCCGCCAAGCCCCTCTCCCATAGAAGGAGTCCCCGTAAACTTAACAACCATTGTCAAAGTTAAACCCCTCATGTTCAAACCTCCTTATTTCTTAATCGTGTTCATTATGCCCATAATAAATGCTAAGGCGTTTTCTTCATTTTCCGTTATCTTTATTAGTTCACCAGGCATTGTCTCTTTTAGATAAATGTATGTCCCAATCAATTGTTTTTGAAGTTGTACAGGATCCCTGAGAGACTTGTATAATTTTAAGGCCACAGAATATGCCTTGTCCTCAAGATTTTTCCCAAGAGCATTGCCAAGATCAAAAAAAATCTTTGTCATACCAATACCTCCTTTATAGGCTTTAACAAATGCATAGAATGCTGTAATAACCTCTTCTAAAGTCAATTTAGATTGCCTTTTAAGAAAATCAACTATCAGCTTTGCCCCTGCGTTTTCCTTGTATCTCTCAACGACCCCTAAAATATACTGTTCTTTACCTTTTGTCCTTAATAAACCGGACAGGTTCATTAACATCAGAGACGCCTTCGGCAAGAGAGGGCGTAAATCAAAATTTGAAATATTGCGTTGATTGTCAAACTCTGGATAAACAAGTGCACTTCCCAGGGAAAGAAAAACAGATGATGACTTTTCAAAATTCAAATTTAAATCCTTTCTAAGGAGCAAATTATCTAACAGCTTCTTGTATAAGTTTAAATCAGGATTATAGATAATAAATGGCAGCTTATTTAATAGGAACAACTCATAAGCCTTAAAAGAAGCAAGCAGGGAGAGTTTACGACAATTTAGACAAATTCTTGGTGGAATTGACCCTCCACCAGCATATAAAGGAGACCCCTCCCATCCACCTGAGACAATCCATTTTCTTGAAGCTATGCTATCTTTGTCTTTTGTCGTCATATTATTGCAAAAACTGCAACCAACATCCTGATTCTCTGAATTTGAAGTAAAGAGATTCTTAATATCTCCTTCGCTTTCCTGTCTGGATTTATTTTTAGGATTTGCAATATAGTTATTTAAAAGAGTTTTATTTATGATTGAAAGATAGGGATTTGTTCTTTCTCCAATTTGAGAGGCAGCTTTAAACAAGAGAGACGGGATTTTAGGATCAGATAAATTATTATTCCCTGTCAATTCAAATAAATAAACCCTCCCTAAATCCAGCCACCAGTTCATCCCTCTACTCCCCCTCTCTCTCAAACCCTATCTTCCTTTTTGCCTCTGGCATGATATATTGTTAAATTCATCAATTCAAACTACCTATGAATCGCTCTGCTTCTTTCTTACTCAAAATTCTTAAAACAACCACTTTACCGGATTCAATCATATAAAACACCCTGTATTTATCAACCCTTAGCCTATAAAAATTGGCTTTTTTACCTTTTATCTTCTTTATCAGTTTGCCCTTCGGAAAAGGATTTTCCGTAAGTGATTTTAGCGAGCGCGTAATTTTGACACAAATAATATCGCTGAGGCTGTCCATATCTTTTACTGCATGTGGTGACAGAATAATCTCAAATCTATCCACTCCTCTTTTTCCTTTTTGCAAGATAATCATCCAACAGGATACCGCCTTTAGCATGATATTCTGCTATAGCCTCGGCAAGCATATCCTGAAGACCAGAACTCATTTCAAGCAGATAGTCCTCGAAATCCTCCTCGGAGATAGCGGTTACTATGGCCCTCGGCTTACCTTTTGATGTGATAATAACTGCTTCTTTTTCAGCTTTTCTCAAAATCTCAGAGGTTTTATTCTTCAGTTCTCTGACATTCGCAAATTTCATTCTTTCATCCCTCCATGTAGCTACATTTGTAGCTATAATGACACACTTTTCAGATTTAATCAACCGCCGCTATGTCCGCTTCCACCCTACCTCATTCATTCTTCTAAAAAACAGTTCAAACGGTCTCCACCATCCCGAATCCCTGCCCTGTCCTCAATCCGATGCCTATCTGATAGAGCATCTGTAAGTCCCTTGGGTCTCCCTTGAGCTTGAAGCACCCTACAAAACAGGTAAGTGTCATGTAAGGCTTGCCTGTCTTTTCTCTGAAGCCCTTAAGGGTGTGTTTGACCACCTGTTTCTTTAATTTCGAAGATATAAATTCCATAGGTCTATAAAGCCCATGTCCCCTAACATCTTTAAGAATTCTATCATGAATTGCATTAAAATGTTCATTGAAAACCTGGAGCTTTCTGTCTGAAGGTAATAAAGGTCTCCCATCCTCATCTAAAGGTAATAAGGGTTCCCCATCCTTATCTTCAATAAGAACAGGAGAATTAGTCCTGAAGAGCACTGCATCTTCCTTGATACTTCTTTCATTAAGCATAAAGACCTTATTCAGCCTTAGTATGATCTTTTCGTTAAAAGGAAATTCCCTCATATCCAGCAATCCATTATAAAGATTTACAATAAATTGATAATCCGATGAGCTGATGTAAAAGGAAAGGTGGCTATTTTTTGGAAAGTAGAAGACCAAATCTTCAATCTCTACATCCTTATCTATAGTAATCCTCTCTCTGCATATAGTCTTCTGTAAAGGGAAAGACAGGCTGAAGGTAAAAGGTTTTGCCTTCTTGGTATGCTCGCCGTCTTCAGGATAAAGGGATTCTTTATAAAAGGGGTCGGATCTGCTGAGGGCTTCTTTAATCAGGGCAATAAAGCGTTGTCTGTAAAGTATAGGGAGTTTAGGTACCTCAAGGGTTATCCTGAGCCTCAAGTTACCCCCACCTACCTTAGTTCAAAGTTCAAGGTTCAAAGTTCAAGGTTCAAGGTTCAAAAAAATTTTATCTCGGTATCCTTCTCTGGGCAAGCTGGATTCTCATGGTCGCCCTTTCAAGGGCTGCTGTGGCACGGGCAACATCTATCGCTTCCATCTTCTTTAACCTCTCCTCAGCCCTTTCCTTTGCCCTGAGGGCCCTCTCAACATCTATATCCTCCGCCCTTTCGGCGCTGTCAGCTACTATGATTACCTTATCGTGGGTTACCTCTGCATAACCACTGTTTATGAATACATACTTCTGTTGACCATCTGACTTATACGTAAGTATTCCTATCTTCAGTGTGGTAAAAAAGGGCATATGGCCTGCGAGGACACCGAATTCTCCCTCAGAACCTGGTGCTGTAACCTCATCAACATCCTCAGAGAGGAGCTCCCCATAGGGAGTAACTATGGTAAGCCTGAGCTTATCCATTAAATCTCTCTCCTCCAGCCAAGTTTTTTCGCCTTTTCCTCAACCTCCTCAATCGGGCCAACCATGTAAAAGGCCTGCTCAGGATAATCATCACATTTGCCATCGAGGATCTCCTTGAAGCCCCTTATCGTGTCTTCGAGCTTGACATATTTACCGGGTGTGCCTGTAAAGGTTTCTGCCACATGGAAGGGCTGGCTAAGGAATCTCTGGAGTTTCCTGGCCCTGGCAACGACTAATTTATCATCCTCAGAAAGTTCTTCCATACCGAGTATTGCTATAATGTCCTGCAATTCTTTGTATCTCTGAAGTATGGCCTGAACGCCACGGGCAACCTTGTAATGTTCTTCTCCAAGAATCCTCGGATCCAGCGCTCTTGATGTTGAATCAAGAGGATCAACAGCAGGATATATTCCGAGCTCTGCAATCTGTCTCGAAAGGACAACCGTTCCATCAAGGTGTGTAAAGGCTGTTGCAACAGCAGGGTCTGTAAGGTCATCGGCAGGGACATATATGGCCTGCATCGAGGTTATCGAACCCTTGGTTGTTGTCGTAATCCTTTCCTGAAGGATTCCCATCTCAACAGCAAGTGTTGGCTGGTAACCAACAGCAGAAGGCATCCTTCCAAGAAGGGCCGAGACTTCTGAACCAGCAAGGGTGTATCTGAAGATATTATCGAGGAATATAAGGACATCCTGACTTTGATCCCTGAAGTGCTCTGCCACGGTGAGAGCTGTTAAAGCTACCCTCGCCCTGACGCCAGGCGTCTCGTTCATCTGTCCATAAACGAGGGCAACGTTTGGTAGAACCCCTGAGTGTTTCATCTCGAGATAAAGGTCATTGCCTTCACGGGTTCTCTCTCCCACACCAGCAAAAACCGAAACGCCTCCGTGCTTCATAGCAACATTATGAATCATCTCCATAATAACAACGGTCTTCCCAACCCCTGCACCACCGAACATACCCATCTTCCCGCCCTTAACAAACGGAACAAGGAGGTCAAAAACCTTAACACCTGTCTCAAATACCTCTGTCTTTGCAACCTGCTCTACATATTCTGGCGCAGGCTTATGAATGGGCATGCGGTCTTTTGCCTGAATGGGACCCGCCTCATCAACAGGCTCTCCGAGGACATTTACAATCCTTCCAAGAACTTCTTTACCTACTGGCACCGTTATAGGTGCACCGGTATCTATCACCTTCATCCCTCTTACAAGACCATCAGTAGATCCCATTGCGAGGGCTCTTACCTTATTTTCACCAACATGCGCAACAGTTTCAAGAGTTAGATCGATGGCCGGGATCCCCTTCGAAGGGTCGCCAGGTTCCTGTATCTTAAGGGCATTCAATATCTCCGGTAGAGTCTCTTCAAACTCCACATCGACAACGACACCTATTACCTGTGAAATCTTTCCTGTATTCATTGACATCCTCCTTTAAATGACTGTCCGAACCTTTAATATATATAATAAAAGTTTATATCTAACCCGACTTTCTCAGGGCCTCAACACCACCTACGATATCCATCAGTTCCTTAGTTATGGCTTCCTGCCTTACTTTGTTAGCCCTTAGAGTGACTTTTTGAACAAGGTCTTCGCAGTTCTTTGTGGCATTCTCCATCGCACTCATTCTTGCAGCCTCCTCTGCAGCAGAACTCTCAAGTAATGCCCTGAAGACCTGTATCTCTACATACTTCGGAAGTAGCCTCTCGAATACAACCTCTACGGAGGGTTCGTATAAAAAACTTCCCGTGAACTGTGACACCTCTTCGGTCTTTATCTCTTGTCCTATGTCCTCCTTAAGTTTTTCAATCGGCAATATCCTAAGGGAGACTAACCTCTGAGCTATCAGCGACTTGAACTCATTAAAGGTAAGACGTAACTCATCAAATTTTTCATTTATATAGCCATCTATCATATCTTGGGCAATCTCCTTTGCACTATCATAGGACACCTTTCCCGAAAGTCCAACCCAACTCGACCTTACCTTAAAGCCCCTTCTGGAAAAATAGTCAAAGGCCTTCTTACCCACGGTGCTAATGCTTATCTCAAAGCCTTCCCGTTTTAACTCAGCAATCTGCTGTGATGCATAACGGAGTATATTGGCATTAAAGGCACCACACAATCCCTTGTCTGAGGTGATAATGAGGAGTTCTATCGTCTTTCTTGGCCTGACTGTCAGGATAGGGTGTGCCTCTCTTTCAACAGCCATCGAAAGATCAGAAACTATATCCCTTATTCTTAAGGCATAAGGCCTGAAGTTAAACATCCTGTCCTGCACTTTGCGCAACTTGGCCGCTGCCACCATCTTCATGGCCTTTGTAATCTTTTGTGTGTTTCTTATAGCCTTAATTCTCTTTTTAAGGTCCCTTAGGGTTGCCATCTCTTATGCCTTGAAACTCTTTTTAAAGGTTGCGATAGCATCAGCTATCTTCTGTTTGAGATCATCGGTAATCTCCTTCTTTTCCCTTATCTCCTGTCTGAGTTCAGGCCTTTCAGCCTTTATGTACCTCATGAACCCTTCCTCAAAGGCCTTCACGCCCTCAACAGGTATATCATCGAGATAACCCTGTGTACCGGCAAATATAACGAGTATCTGATCCTCAACAGGCATTGGCTGATACTGATCCTGCTTTAAGAGTTCTACCATTCTCTTACCTCTCTCTATCTGCTGAAGCGTAGCCTTATCAAGGTCTGAAGCAAATTGGGCGAAGGCTGCAAGTTCCCTGTACTGGGCAAGGTCAAGCCTCAACATACCAGCAACCTGTTTCATTGCCTTAATTTGAGCTGCGCCACCGACACGGCTGACAGAAAGACCAACATTGACTGCTGGCCTTATACCAGCGTAAAAGAGTTCAGGTTCGAGGTATATCTGACCGTCTGTAATGGATATAACATTCGTAGGGATGTACCCTGAAACGTCACCTGCCTGTGTCTCAATAACAGGAAGTGCTGTAAGAGAGCCTCCACCGTATTTATCAGAAAGTTTTGCAGCCCTTTCAAGCAACCTCGAGTGGAGATAAAAGACATCACCTGGATAGGCCTCTCTTCCAGGAGGACGTCTAAGCAGGAGGGATAACTGCCTGTAAGCAGCAGCCTGCTTGCTCAGGTCATCATAGCAGACAAGGGCATGCTTTCCATTATCCCTGAAGTATTCACCCATTGTACAGCCCGCATAGGGTGCAAGATACTGCATTGGTGCGGGATCTGAGGCCGTAGCAACAACAACTATGGTGTGTTTCATCGCCCCATATTCCTCGAGGGTCTTAACGGTTCGAACAACAGCAGATCTCCTCTGTCCGACCGCAACATATATGCAGACAACGTCTCCATCTTTTTGATTGATAATTGCATCTATCAGGATTGCAGTTTTTCCTGTCTGTCTATCGCCGATGATGAGCTCCCTCTGTCCTCTCCCTATAGGAATCATTGCATCTATTGCCTTGAGTCCTGTCTGGAGTGGCTCTTTAACAGGCTGTCTTCTTATAATGCCTGGTGCCACGACATCGACAAGTCGAGATTCTGTTGCCTTTATTGGGCCCTTTCCATCTATGGGCCTTCCAAGGCCATCAACTACCCTGCCGATAAGGGCTTCTCCAACAGGTACCTCCATAATCTTACCTGTCCTCTTAACAACGTCGCCCTCCTTTATAAGCTTATCGTCTCCAAAGAGAACAGAACCTACAGCGTCTTCCTCGAGATTCAGAACCATGCCTATAACA
>JBKBUA010000023.1:0-2382 GCA_046290845.1 Thermodesulfovibrionales bacterium | reverse complement strand
GCGGGATCAACAACATAATCTATATCAATATCTCTACCTGTAAGATTTTTGAGGGAAAGCTTCAATCTCTCGTCATACTTCGTATCAAGACTTACAGGTGTTACAACAGTTGCCTTTGCCCTCCGCTTCTTATCGAGATACAGTATCGTTATCTTTTTTATTATCTCAGGCAATCCTGCAATGGCCTTTTCTTCTAAAAGGAAACCTAAAAACTTAACAGTCCCATCAGACAAACCCATCTTTTCCTTTAATGTATTTAAGACCCTTTCCCTCTCATCGGGGGTAAAAAGAGGGTTCAAAAAGAATCCCTTGAAGTCCCTGTTTTTCTCCAGTAAATTATTCAGAGTTGAAAGCTCGCCAAGACAATCAGGTATTAATTCAATGTTCACGGTATTCATGAAAGCCCGTGCTGCCCTGTTAATCAATGCTGCCTGTATCTTCACTTCTTTGCCTCCATCCTTGAAAGCGACTCTTCAATAAGCCTCATCTGTTCCGTTTCTGAAAGCCTTTCCTTTATCTTTTTTTCAGCCAGTTCCATTGCAATTTCAACAGCCTCCGCCTTAATCGTTTCTATTGCTGCCTTAAGCTCATAGTCAATATTACTCTTAGCCTGTGCTATGACCTTTTCCTTCATCTCCTCGCCCTGCTTTATCAACTGGTCATATTCAACCCTTGCAGAACGTTCAGAAATCGAGATTATATCCTGAATCTCTTTATCCTTTGATTTCAATCTATCCTCTACCTCGGCGAGTGCCCTTGCAGCAAGTTCCTTAGCCTCTCTTGCCTCGTTCAAGGTTTTTTCGATCAATTCCGTTCTCTGTTTAAGGAAGTTCTTAAATGGTTTGCCAAGGAACTTTACAAGTATGAAAACGAGTATCGCAAAATTAAGGATCTTCCATAACCATTCCTTCCATTCCGCACCATGGCCTGCCTCCTCGGCGCCAAAGGCTAAGGATACAAAGACAAGACTAAAGATCAAAAACATAGAAGAGAAAATCTTTCTTGTTTTAGGCTTGATTATAAAAGCAAAGATATTAAATCCTGAATACTTCATACGCCCACCAGCTTTCTTACAATCTCATCAGAGAATTTATCCACATCGGCCCTTAACTTATTACGAGCTTTCTCTGCCTCGACCTTTATCTCTTCCTTTGCCTTCCCAATCAATTCAAGGGCCTGTCTATTTGCATCTTCGATTAAGACTCTCTGTTTTTCCAGCCCTTCCTTTCTTATCCCCTCGAATATCTCTTTAGCCTTGATCCTCGCTTCCAGTAGTTCCTGATTCATCCTCGCTAAGGCCTCTTCCCTTTTCTGTTCCATTTCCTTTGCTGCATTGAGATGGTCCTTTATTGAGGCGTCTCTTTCTTTGAGAATCCTCAGAATCGGTTTGAAGAGAATAATGTTCAGGATATAAAGTAGGATCAGGAAGTTAATAAGTAATACAAAAAACCATTTGTTAAGTTCAAGCATTTTTTACCCCTTCCCGCCTGGTTTTTAAAAGCCATAGCAGATTATCACAGGTTAAAAGGCCTTGTCAAGGATTCTAAAATTAAAATTTTTAATGATGTCATGATAATATATTAAGTTATGTTTAATAAGAAAATCATTTCCTTGAAAGAGAGGAATCTCTTCAGGACGATCAGAGATCGTAGGTCTCCACAGGGTAGCAGGATAATACTGGGAGAAAGGGATTTTATTAACTTTGCCTCCAATGATTATCTGGGCCTTTCAAATAATCAAGATGTCATGCTCGCAGGGATTGAGGCTCTGAAGGAATACGGTTCAGGTAGTGGTGCCTCAAGACTCCTTTCAGGTGGAACCATTCTTCACAGAAGACTCGAGGAAAGGATAGCACTATTCAAGGCTGCAGAGGATTCCCTTCTTTTTAATTCAGGATATGCTGCAAACACCGGGGTTATACCTGCCATTGCTGGGAGGGGTGATCTCATATTGAGTGACGAATTAAACCATGCAAGCATAATAGATGGTTGCAGATTGAGCAAGGCAGAAATAATCATATACAGACATCGTGACACTGACCACATCAAAGAGATCGTCTCAAGGAAAATATCAAAGATAAGCGGAAAAATATTAATCGTCACAGATTCAGTATTCAGCATGGACGGAGATATAGCACCTCTTAAGGAAATCTATAATATATGTTGTGAACTGAATTCGGATGGTAATAAGATAAGGGCGTTGTTGTATATAGACGATGCCCATGGCACAGGTGTTATAGGAGATGGAAAGGGTGCGTTACGACATTTTGGTATCGACAATGAGAAATGGATAATACAGATGGGGACATTTTCAAAGGCGCTCGGCTCCTTCGGTGCCTTTATTGCCGGTTCTTCAGATATAATAGATTGGTTAAGAAACAAT
>JBKBUA010000237.1:0-1650 GCA_046290845.1 Thermodesulfovibrionales bacterium | reverse complement strand
AAAAGGGGTATTAGTGAAAAGGTAAAGTGAATAAGGGCAGAAAGGACAATCGAGAGGGGAAATATTGCCTTTGGAAGATAAATCTTCTTAATGAGATTACTGTTTCCCATGAAACTGACAAGAGATGTGGAGGTGCTCTGGGAGAAAAAATTCCAGAGGATAATTCCTGAGATAAGATAGGCTGTGTAATTTGGGGTGGAGACCTTAAAGAGTCCTGAAAACACGATATTCAGTACAAGCATCATGAGCAGAGGATTCAGCATCACCCACAAAAAACCGAGGACAGACCTCTTGTACCTCACCTTTATATCCTTAATAACGAGGTTTCTCAGGAGCTCCCTGTATCTTATTATCTCCTTAATCTCCCTGAACATCCCTTTACCTTATGGCTAATAAGATACTATAATTATGAGAGAATTTTAAAGGAGGAAAGGTGTCCTATCTTATAGTCATTCCTGCATATAACGAGGAGGCTGTCATAGGAGAGGTTATTAATGGTATAAAAGAGAAAGAGCCAGGGATGGATATACTCGTTGTAAATGATGGCTCATCAGACATGACTTCAGAAATAGCAAGGTCTTCGGGTGTCAAGGTCGTTGATATTCCCTATAATATCGGTTATGGCGGTGCAATCCAGACAGGCTTCAGGTTTGCTGTTGAATATGATTATGACTATGTCATAACAATGGATGGCGATGGTCAGCATGACCCTGAATCCATCAGGAGTCTCATTGAGGCTATGGAAAAGGAGAAGGCTGATGTGGTTGTAGGTTCCCGATTCTTAGAGGGAAACTACAGGATGGGTCTGGCGAGGAGATTGGGCTCATGGATATTTTCAAGGATAGCAAACCTTTATACTGGGGTAAGGATTACAGATCCAACATCAGGCTTTCAGATCTACAATAAAAAAGCCTTTACATATCTTTCAAAGGGAGATAATTATCCCCTCGACTATCCTGATGTGAATGTCATAATGGCCCTTCATAAGATAAACTTTAAACTAACCGAGGCACCTGTCAGGATGATCGAGAAGCAGGACAGCAAATCAATGCATTCAGGACTTAGACCCTTATTTTATGTCCTTAGAATGATTATAGCAATCATGATGGTCCCTTTATACAGGGAGGAGGAATGAACCTTACATTAAGGATACTCATCTTTCTTTCAGGATTATTCCTGTTCTTTGTAATCTTCAGACTTCTCAGGAGAAGAAGATTCAGGGAGGAACTCTCAATACTCTGGCTCATCGTGAGTATAAGCTTAGTATTTGGTTCCATTGCTGATCTTGTCATTGACCCCTTAGCCTTTGCCCTCGGTATAAGCTACCCACCTGCCTTAATATTCCTCATCTTTTTCTTTATCGTTGTTCTCACCATGTTTTATTTTTCTGTCGTTGTCTCTGATTTAAAGAGCAGAAACAAGGAATTGAGCCAGAAGGTGGCACTAATGGAATACAGGATAAGGGAAATGGGCAGTAAAAGGGACAAGGACAGTTAAACTTAGCTTATTGGTGAGGGAATTACCAATGACTTAGATCATTATCTATCCACAATTACTGTCGGCAATTTCAATATTACGATACCTTCCTGTCAATTGAAAGGAGACCACCGCCTTTTATCAATAATGAAAGAGATATTCCTACAACGAGGA
>JBKBUA010000236.1:0-1650 GCA_046290845.1 Thermodesulfovibrionales bacterium | reverse complement strand
GGGAGTATCTCCACAAAGGCTCCAAAATCAACAATCCTCTTGACCTTGCCGAGGTATATCTTTCCTACCTCGGCCTCTGCAACGATGCCGTTAATTATCTCCATTGCCTTCATAGCAGAAGCTTCATCCGTGGCAGCAATATTTATAAGTCCTGAATCGCTTATGTCTATCTTGACCCCTGTCTGTTCTATTATCCCTCTAATTACCTTACCTCCCGTACCTATAACATCCCTTATCTTATCCTGCTTTATCTGCATTGTATAGATTCGCGGCGCATGTGGTGCAAGCCTCTCACGCGGTGCAGGGAGCGACTCTTTTATCTTTTCCAGTATGTATAATCTTCCCTGCCTTGCCTGCTCAAGGGCTCTCTGCATCGTCTCCCTGTCAATGCCACCAGTCTTAAGGTCCATCTGAAAGGCCGTTATACCTTCAGATGTGCCTGTTACCTTAAAATCCATATCTCCTAAGTGGTCTTCAAGGCCGAGAATGTCTGTCAGTATTACGGTCTCTCCTTCCTCCTGTATCATTCCCATGGCAATACCTGCAACAGGCGCCTTTATAGGCACCCCTGCATCCATCAGGGCAAGGGTTGCTCCGCAGACCGTTGCCATTGAGGAGGAACCATTTGACTCCAGTATGTCTGAGACAACCCTTATCGTATAAGGAAAGACCTCCTTCGGTGGTATCACAGGCTTCAATGCCCTCTCTGCGAGGGCACCGTGACCGATCTCCCTTCTACCAGGTGACCTTAAAGGCTTTACCTCGCCAACGCTAAAAGGAGGGAAGTTATAATGAAGCATGAAATTCTTATAGGTCTCTCCTTCGAGGGTCTCAATCTTTTGTTCGTCCTCAGCAGTTCCGAGGGTGACCGCTACAAGGGCCTGAGTCTCACCCCTGACGAAAAGGGCAGAACCATGGGCCCTCGGCAATATCCCGACCTTTGACGATATATGTCTTATCTCCTCAGGCCTTCTGCCGTCAGCCCTTACCCTGTCTTTAACTATCATATCCCTTACAAGTTTCTTCTCTATATCAAAAAAGGTCTCATTTATAAACCTTACTATCCCCTTTTCCTCGGCATTGAAATGACGATGAGTTTCTTCCAATAACATATCAAGTGCTTCCTGTCTTCTCTGTTTCCCTGGAATCCTTATATATTCCTTCATCTTATCAATGACGAAATTTTTTATCTCTTCGCTCATTGCCTCATCAATCTTCTTTTCAACAAGAGGTCTCTTTTCCTTACCGACCATCTTTCTTAATTCCCTCTGAATTGGAATTATCCGTCTGATTTCTGAGTGGGCAAAATCTATTGCCTCAAGCAGTATTGCCTCAGATACCTCCGAGGCGCCCCCCTCGACCATAACAACAGCATCCTCTGTGCCTGCCACAACAATATTCAGATCGAGTCTTTCAGCCTCCGAAAGGTCAGGGTTAAGCACAAGATTTCCTTCAAGAAGGCCAACTCTGACTGCACTAACAGGGCCATTAAATGGTATATCAGAGATCATGAGTGCAGCAGACATACCTATTATGCCGAGGATATCAGAGACATTTTCCTCTCCGTATGAGAGGACCGAAACTATCCCCTGCGTTTCGGAATAAAAACCCTTTGGAAACAATGGCCTTATGGGTCTATCGATAAGGCGG
>JBKBUA010000235.1:0-1651 GCA_046290845.1 Thermodesulfovibrionales bacterium | reverse complement strand
CTAAGGTAGAGGATAATTATGAAAATGAGACCATATGTATCAAGTTCTGCGGAGTATGTCCGTCATACCCAGGAGTTAAAGGTGAATTATTGTTCTGCGCCAGAGGCAAGAGCAGTTCTCCAAAACAGAAATCTGGTTGCAATTGCGGCCTCTGCGATATCTGGAATAAATATGATCTGGCAGATTTCTATTACTGCATTAAAGGAGCAGAGGAATGAACGCAGAAGATTCCGATCAGCGAGAGGGTATTCTATGGTGCGGTCCCTCTAAGATGTTGGATTATTTAAGGATACTCCTGTCCGAGTATTGAAAATACCAATAGAGAGAATGAAGGATGAGCAGTTCTCGGGGTATGTCTGAACATTCAGTATAATTTGTGAAAGGCATGAAAAGATTACTTCTCAAGGGTTCCTTTATAGCTTATCTGCTCATAGGGTTAGAGATATTCATTATGATAAGCCCCTTTGCAGCCTATTTCTATACCCTTTACAGTCCTATTATAAATTTCCTCTACGCCTCTAAATATACAAGTTGGCTAACCGAGTTCTTCCTTCCACACTTTGTGTTCATAGATAATCCTGTGATTAAGTTCATCGGCATGCTCCAGTTTTTGACCTTTTTCTCGGGTATTGCCCTGTTCTTCTATGCTGCAATACCTCTCTATTATTCTAAATTTATGAAAAAAGGCATTGTGACAAAAGGAATCTACTGCCGCATAAGGCATCCCCAGTATCTCGGCCTCGGCATAGCAGGCTTCGGCCTTCTTCTTTATTGGCCGAGATTCTTGATACTCCTGACATATGTGACTATGCTCTTCGTCTATTATCTTCTTGCAAGGAATGAGGAGCAGAGGATGATAAGCAAATACGGAAAAGGCTACAAAGATTATATGGATTCTGTCCCCATGTTTCTGCCAAAAAATATAGGTGAAAAGATCTTTAATCTTGTCTTTGGGAATTTGAAATCAAAAACTATCGCCATAGTCGTGCTATATCTTTTCATTGTTTTAACATCGACAGGCGTAGCGCTATTATTAAGGAACTACTCGATAAGTATCCTAAATATGAAAAAGATAGACGGCTTATCGGTAATTACGGTTTTACCGATGGATATAAATAAACTCGAAAATATTATTAAACCGATTCTCGAGAGAGACGAAACAAGAAAAATAATGGAAGACAAAAAAGCCTCGCTTGCCTATGTAATGCCTTCAGATTTTTTCTTGATGGCCATACTGACCGATTTGGAAAGACTTTACCCAATAGAGTTCGAAAAGCCGTCTGGAGGCAATACAGTTACAAGATTTTTCAGGATATTTATCAGTTATACAAAATTTCAAATGGGAATGTATCCCGAAGAACACGGTTTAAAGAGGATTATTTTCGTCTCAGTGAGAGATAGAGACAATAAGTACTCGGGCAGCAAGTCTATTTTTTCTCTGGGTGCAAAAAGATACCCTGTATTTCATATGGATATTGATGAAAATGGCAAGATCATTTTTGTCAAAGCATTAAAACCGGGACATAAATGGGGGGACATCCCTATGCCTGTATTTTAAGATCATGAATTCAGACTTATTCAAATTAGACCATCCAAAATGATCAGTTCTATAGATCTCTTAGATTAACAACTTGATTTTATTATATTTTTT
>JBKBUA010000234.1:0-1673 GCA_046290845.1 Thermodesulfovibrionales bacterium | reverse complement strand
CTCAAAAAATTCCTTCTGATAATCCAGCCATGGGTTATCAGTTGTATCCTTTGCTTCTGCTTCTCTATCGCATAAATATGCCATAAATTCCAGCTCGAGACCTAAGTGATCAGGGAAAATCTTCTTCCACTCATCCTTGAGAACAAGGCCACATCTCTCGTAAAACCTTTCAACCTCAATAGAAGGTTCCTGACAGAGTAATCCTTTCAGTCTTACAGATTCATAGGGAGGAAGACCACCTGAAACCAAGAATAAAGCAGCATATTCCTCAGCAAGCTCATTCAAGAGGATATCATCAGGTTTATTCAGGATATCGGATGGTATAAGATTGCATTCCCTTAAGGCATGCAGAAATGTTTTATCTACCTCTTTAAGATAGGTATTAGATAAAAGATGATAGAGATTTGCTCTCGCCTTCGTTACCCCATTCTATTTCCAAAATAAGATAAAATTTATCTCTTTTTAAGAATTCTACAAATCACCAAGATTTTTGTCAAGTATCTTTTTCTCACCACAAAAAGAGATTACATCATCTTACAGAGAACTTCAGTAACTTTAGTCACAGAGGAGAACTTTGCATAGAACGAGGGTTAATCTTTTTGTTTCTTCTTGTGTTCAAAACCAGTATTGCGCATCCATAACTTGATTTCCATCATGTCCTGAATGTGGCTGAGGTTTTGATCTAATTCCCACCAGCCAAGCTTAAAGGCTCGTAAGCCAGTCCTTAACAATGCCTGGTGTGACTGTTGCGTGACAGCCTATACATGATTCAGTCTCAGGGCTTCGCTTCTCTAAATCTCTTTTTTCAGAAGCATTCGAGGAGTAACTAAAATAGAGGCTGGAAAAAAGTGTGATTAGCACTATGACCATTAAGGTTTTCTTCATTCCCCCCTCCATGATTAAGGTGCAGACCTCGGTCTGCACCTTAATATTTAAGTTCTATTTCTCCTCAACCTGCGTGGTAAGAAAGAGAGGCAGCGTCATATGAGAGATCTGATCCTGAAGTTCCTCTATCTCATCTATATGCTGGTCCTCATCATTAAGGATATGTTCCAGTATCTCGCGGGTTGCAAAATCTCCCACTTCTCCAGCGAGTTTTATCCCCTCATTGTATGCCTTTATTGCCCCTTCTTCAGCGGCATGGTCGTTCTCCAGTTGCTTCGGAATATCACTCCCAATATGCATCTCTCTGAGATTGGAGACTATCGGGATACCTTCAAGAAAGAGTATCCTTCCTATTAGCTTTTCTGCGTGCTTCATCTCAGTGATTGCCCTTTTTTCGATAATCTTGTGGAGCTTCTCATAGCCCCAATTAGCACACATCTCTGAATGAACCATATACTGATTGATGGCTGTCAATTCATCGGCAAGCAGTGAATTCAATGTCTCGATTAGTTTTGGATTACCTTTCATCAAATCCTCCTGTTTTTTTGAAATTCACAGTGCAATGCACTGTCAAAAGTAACTTAAAATTTCTTGAACCTCTCACCCTGAACCCCACAGATTGGGCATCTCTCAGGAGCCTTCCCAACGACTGTATGTCCACATACAGGACATATATGAATCTCTCCTATATCAAGGTCACTGCCTCCTTTCACAGAATCCTTTGCCTCAGAATAAAGGGCAGAGTGAATCTTCTCAGCCTCGAGGGCATAATGCATCGACTTAATAGC
>JBKBUA010000233.1:0-1687 GCA_046290845.1 Thermodesulfovibrionales bacterium | reverse complement strand
CTGGCATCCTGTCTGTTGATGCTGCTCTCGGTGATATGAAAGAGGTCTTTCTCGGAGAAGGAGATGTGAAAAAGGCAAAAAGGGGAATACCTCTACCTCTCAAACAGAAAAATCTCGGCCTACAAAAGGGGGATTATATAAAACTCAAGGATGCTGATGGCAGACTCTTTGGCATAGGAAGGGTTGAAGATAACCAAATAAAGATTGAAAGGATATTATATTTGTGAATAAATCTTAAAGCAATTTTTTAGGATTTAACTTAAACCCTTCGGTTTTAAATAAAAAAAACACTTGACAAGAATGAAATTTTCTGGTATTCATAAGTAGTATGTTTGGAAAACGGGGAATAATCGGCCTTGATATAGGGTCGAGCTATATTAAGGCTGTTCAGCTTAAGGATACCCGGTCGGGTTATGAGCTCGAACTTTTCGACATGATCCCCATCTCCCCAGAACTCATTGTTGAAGGTAGCATCATCGATTCAATCAGGCTTACCGAGGCATTAAAAGAACTTATTAGAAAGGCAAAGATCAAGACAAAGGATGCTGTTATCTCTATCTCGGGCCATTCTGCCGTTATCATTAAGAGGATATCCCTGCCTGATATGACAGAGGAAGAGTTGAGCGAGTCGATAAAGTTCGAGGCTGAGCAGTATGTCCCTTTTGACATAGAGGATGTGAATATAGATTTCCAGATTCTCGGTCCGAGGGAAGAACCAGGACAGATGGATGTAATCCTTGTGGCCGTCAAGAAGGAGGTAATCAACGATTATGTGAATGTTGTCAATGAGGCAGGTTTTAATACCATTATTGTTGATGTTGATGCCTTTGCCCTCGAGAATATGTACGGGATAAATTATGAGATAGAGGCGGATACAAATGTTGCCCTGATTAATATTGGTGCAAGCACGATAAATATGAACATAGTGAGGGGAGGGGTCTCTGCCTTTACGAGGGATAGTTCTGTTGGAAGCAATCTCCATTCAGAGGCCCTACAGAGGGAATTTAATATATCTTATGAAGATGCTGAGAGATTAAAGAAAGGTGAATCTCTCGAGAAGATTACCCCCGAGGATGCTCAGCCTGTAATCATGAACGCCTCGGAGGAGATTATAAATGAGATAAAAAGATCTATAGATTTCTTCAGAGGAGGCAGCCCCTCAGCAGACATAAAGGAGATAATACTGAGTGGAGGTTGCGCCCTCATTAAGGGTTTCCCTGAAATGCTCTCAGAAAGGACAGGGATTGAGGTCAGAAAGGCAGACCCCTTCAGGAATATAAAGATACCCAAGAAATTTGACATGCTCGGACTTGATGAGATCGCCCCAATGATGGCTGTGGCAGTAGGGCTTGCAATAAGGAGGCCGGGGGATAGATGATAAGGATAAATCTTTTACCGGTAAAGAGGAAGAAGAAGCCAAAGCCCTTACCTTCCTTTGTGGTAACAGCAACCTTTATTACCCTTCTCGTTATATTTATACTGGGCTATTTGTTTTATTATTACAATTCAAGGCTTGCAGAGGCAAGGTCCCGGTTTGAAACGAATAAGCAGAAGATCGAGGAACTCAAAAAGAGGATAAAAGAGGTTGATGACTTCGAGAAATTAAATAAAACTATTGAAGAGAGGAATCAGATAATAGAGCAATTAAGGAAGAGCCAGAATATACCTGTTGTTATGCTCGATGAGT
>JBKBUA010000232.1:0-1699 GCA_046290845.1 Thermodesulfovibrionales bacterium | reverse complement strand
ACCTCCAATATAATTATAGCATAGCACATAAAACAAGGCAAAAGGGATGGCCTCAATTGCCTTTAGAAAAGTATAAGGAGACAAAAAGAGATTGCTTCGGCACTTCGTGCCTCGCAATGACTAAAAAGGTTGGTAGGCTCGCAATGATTGATGGCGAAGGTAATACTGGGATTGCGATGAGCTGCTGTCGCACAGTCGCACTGTAGCAGGGTCGGCACACCCTGCCTTGCTGTCAGCAACGTAGAGCGCCGTGTTAGATCAAAATTACATGTCTGTGAAGTAGGTTATTTTTCAACTCTGGTTAGATCATAAATGTTGTCCGTGAAATATTTCTTTAAATTTTTACCCTTCCCTGTAAAAATTTTCCTTGCTATAAGTGTTTTTATAAGTTCATCCATCTCCTTTTTTAATCTTACCATATTAAGACTTCTCATAAGGCTCCTTAATTCTTCTTTTTCAGAGTCTGTTATATCCTTACATTGCATTAATCTCTGATAGGGTGTTTTAGGAGATTCATAAATCTTTTTGATTGTCCTTCCTCTTAGATCTTTGAGTTTCTTTTTAAGTTTAACAGTAGGGATAAAGAAGTTATCCAGTAGGTCTGCCCTTTTGTATATCTCATTGAGGAGTCTTACTTCTTCAGGTGTATCAAACCTCCAGTAACCTATGAGTTTCCTCACTTTATCTCCACCCTTTTGCTCCACATGGGCATTGTCATCTTTCTTATAGGGCCTTGACCTTGAGAGTTTTATGAGTCTGTTGTTCTTCACCCTTTCAAAAAGGGCCTTAAGGATAGTTTTATCATTGTCAGGATGGTAATGGAGGATTTTCAGAGGGATTCGTGTATGGGCAATCCTGTCAATCTCTGTAATGCTTTGAAGATTTTTACCAAGACCCGCAGCCCGAACCGTCCACTGACTCTACAGGTCTGTATAGATGCCTGTAATGGCAAATATTCCTGTTGAATTGCCACCATTATGTTCTACAAAATCCACTTCAAAGAATCCTGGCCTTTTCATGGCATATCTACCAATGTCAGCAATAATGGGGATTTGCTGATAGATGAAATGGTTACCCTTATATTTTTTAGCAGGGGGTTTAGGGAAAGTGGCGATAATTCTTTTTAAAGTTCCAAGTGATGCAGATGCTACGGTCTTAAGTATTGATTGATTAAAGTCTTTAAGTTCACCATTCTGGGTGAGCTGGTCAATGTAAACAGGGAGCATGGGATAGAGTTTTTCAGCACAGATATTTCCTGCGACTTCCCAGCACCGCCTGATAACTTCCTTATGAGGTGTCCTGAAGATTTTTTTGCGGCCTTTTTTGGATTGAGAGACTCTTTTGAAGAAGTGTTCTTTTTAAGAAATCTGCTGAATCTTTTCTGAGCAGCATCCCTGGATATAAAGGTAAGCTTTTGGTATTGAGAAAGAATCTTAGATTTGTCCTTTTTCTTTGCCCTGATATATTGTCCTCTAATCTTCTTAGAAGTTCCATTTCAAACTCCTTTGACATCTTTTGTCCTCCCTGGCTTAAAATTTATTTCCAGGGGATTATAATTTCACGGACAGGGTATTTTGATCTAACCAGTTAAATTTCACGGACATTTTATATGATCTAACGCGTAATATGGAGGTTAATATCAGCAATAAGTTATAATAAATTATCGCGGGGTGGAGCAGCCTGGTAGCTCGTCGGGCTC
>JBKBUA010000231.1:0-1715 GCA_046290845.1 Thermodesulfovibrionales bacterium | reverse complement strand
GTAGTCCTCGACACAATTATTCAGAGGCCCAAGGAGATAAATCCCAAATATCTAATGGGAGAGGGGAAATTAAGGGAATTGATAATCAGCGCTATGAATAAGGGTGCGACAATGCTCATCTTCGATCAGGACCTCTCGCCATCGCAAATTCGTTCGATCAGTGAGATGACAGAATTGAAGGTAATAGACAGATGTCAGCTTATTCTTGATATCTTTGCCCAGCGCGCGCATAGCAGGGATGGAAAGGTACAGGTAGAGCTGGCACAGTTGAAGTATCGATTGCCAAGATTAACAGGAAAGGGAACGGCCATGTCAAGGCTAACAGGAGGGATCGGTGGCAGGGGTCCTGGTGAGATGAAATTAGAGATAGACAGACGTCGCGTCAGGGACAGGATAGCCTTACTTGAAAAGGAACTCAGGATACTTTCAGAGGCAAGAAGACAGAGAAAACACAGAAGGGTAGAGACAGGGATACCGATCGTCTCGATAGTTGGCTATACAAATGCTGGGAAATCAACCCTTCTCAATAACCTTACGAAAAGTGATACCTTTGTAGAAAACCGTTTATTTGCAACCCTCGATACAGCAAGCAGAAGACTGAGGTTTCCGCGAGAAAGGGAGATAATAATTACCGACACGGTTGGCTTTATAAGAGACCTTCCTGATGACCTCTTTGCGGCCTTCAGGTCAACACTGGAGGAACTTGAGGACGCAGACCTTCTGATACACCTTGTTGATGCATCAAACCCGAGATTCGAGCAGCACATATCATCAGTGGATAAGATATTGAGGGACCTGAATCTTAATGATAAGCCACAGATCCTCGTCTTTAACAAGATAGATAAGATACCAGACGATGAAAGAGAAGGGTTGATAAAACGATATGGTGCCATTGCAATCTCTGCATTAGACCCAGATACATTCAAGCCCCTTCTGGAGACCATTGAGGCCTATCTCTGGAAAACTGTAACGAGTGATAAGGAGGTTATGTTAACCTAAACCCCGCTAAAAGCGGGGCTAAAAGCGGGGCAGGCATGATGAAAAGCACACTCACTCTCATTTTTTGCAATATTAGGGTATAATAATTAAAAGTTAAAATCAGGAGGCCCTATGGGTGAGGTGAGAGACATAACTGTAGAGATACTCATATCTATTCGTGATGAAATCAAAAATCTAAGAGCAGACACAAATTCGCGGTTTGAGCAGATGGACAAAAGATTTGAGCAGATGGACAAAAGATTCGAGCAGATGGACAAAAGATTCGAATTAATGAATGAGAGGCTGTTACATATAGAGACTGATATATCCCAGATGAAGGCAGATATTAAGGCCATAGCAAGCCACTTTGAAAGGAGTTATCTTTTGCTTGCCAATGAGATGGAAGGTATAAAAGAGAGATTGTCTGTCTGCGAAAGAAGACTCGGCCTATGATGGAATTCAAGCCCAAATGGATTGCCTGGGAGATCACGAGGAGGTGCAACCTCCGATGTATCCATTGCCGTTCTGTCTCTGAAATGGAGGTAAAGGGCCATCCTGATTTTTCAACTGAGGAGGCCTTCAGGGTCATAGACGACATATCGAGCTATGCAAAGCCTGTAATGGTGCTTTCAGGAGGAGAACCCCTTATAAGGGCAGATGTATTTGATATTGCTCGATATGGTACAGAAAAGGGCCTCAGGATGTGTCTTGCCACAAACGGTACCCTTGTTAATGAT
>JBKBUA010000230.1:0-1721 GCA_046290845.1 Thermodesulfovibrionales bacterium | reverse complement strand
TTGCTGAGATAGTTTATCGCATGCATCCTTTAAATGTGCTATCTTTTCTTTGTATGAGATAAACTCTTTCAAGCCTATCTGTAGATCGTAAAATACAATTGACCCCCTATCGTCATATAAAATTGACCCCCTAAAGAGCTATAATCTCCTTTCAAAACAAGAAAGGAGGAAAGGCAAGGGGTGATAAGCATGTATAAGTGGCAACAGGTAAAGGCATTAAGGACACAGGGGTTATCAATCAAGAAGATATCGAGGCAATTAAAGATGTCAAGGAACACAGTCAGGAAGTATTTAAGGAGTTCAGAACCGCCCTGTTTTAAGGCACGGCATTATGACAGGCAGCTTGATGAATACGAGGGATATATTGAGGAAATGTTTGATAAAGACTACATTGGAACAAGGATATACAATGAACTGTTACAATCTGGATACAAGGGTTCTCTATCAACAGTGCACAGGCACATTGCGAAGCTGAAAGAAGATAAAGAGATCAAGGCTAAGGCTACAAGCAGGGTGGAGACTGCCCCTGGCAAACAGATGCAATATGACTGGAAGGAGTGGAATCTTCCAGTTGGGGGCAAGACAGTGAAGGTATATATTCATGAAGTAGTATTGAGTTACAGTAGAAAGAAGTATTATATCAGTTCCTTAACAATAACCACGCAGGATGTGATAAGGGCAATAAGCAGGGCTATTGAGTATTTTGGAGGTTTTGCTGAGGAGATAGTAATAGACAACCCCAGACAGATGGTAATAACACATAGGAAAGACGGCACAGTATGTTATAACGATGAGTTTTTAAGGTTCTGTGGACTTTATGGCATACAGCCCAATCCGTGCAGTAATTACCGAGCCAGGACAAAGGGCAAGGCAGAGAGGCCGTTTTATTATTTACAGGAGCATCTTTTAAGGGGGCTTGAGGTAAAAGACATCGCTGAATTTGACATACTGCTTTCGGGATTTACGGATAAGTATAATGGACGCCTTCACACCTCACTAAAGGAGACCCCTGATGAGAGATTTCGAAGGGAAAAGAGTTATCTAAGGAATATCCCTGGCGTTGAACCTGCAACACTTTCCAGCATGGAAGTAAGGACAGTAAGCAATGATGGTTACATCTCATGGGATGGGGCATTATACCCTGTGCCGATGAGATACTGTTTAAGGCAAGTGAAAGTAGAAGCAGAATTTGGCAAGATCATCAAAGTCTATGACATGGCAGGCGACCTGATACAGGAGCATAAGGTGAGATTGATTGATAAAAGTATAAGGCCACAACATCCAGAGCATGAAGACATGAATCGTGCATATATGGAGAGAAAAGAGGCTCATCGTGCTAAGAGTATCATAGAGTTTATAGATTCTTTTGGAGAGACAGCAGAGGTCTATATAGAGGGACTGAGGGCAGCAGTAACCGCCAATATATACTGGCATATTGAAGAGATCATGAGATATACGATGCTCTACAGCACCGAAGACATTAAGACAGTATTAAAGGAATGCATAGAGATAGGGGCATATCATAAAAACAGCGTCAGGAGGCTTCTTGAAAGCAAACAACCCCTGATACAGCCGATAGAACTTCTTAAAGAAACACATGTTATCTCCACAGTAGACATAAAGAGGCCGTTAAGTGATTACAGGGTGCCTGCCTGTGCAGACAGGGAGGTATCATTATGAGCGAGCTATACAGGCAGATAGAGAGGCATATGAGGGCACTG
>JBKBUA010000229.1:0-1722 GCA_046290845.1 Thermodesulfovibrionales bacterium | reverse complement strand
CTGGCATATCCCGTGGCCTGACTGGAGTGTATTCAGGATATGCCCGCAGGCAAAGGAAATTATCGAGGGATTGCTTGGCAACGACCTCATAGGCTTTCAGATACCCCTTTTTGTGAAGAATTTTATGGATTGCGTGAGTGAATGTCTTGATGCTGATATTGATTACAGCAGGGCAACCATTAATTTCAGAGGACATACAACAAGACTGAAGGCATTTCCCATTAGCATAGATTTTGATAAGTTCAATTCGCTGGCCTCATCTCAGAGGGCAATAAGGATGATGGGAAACATAAAAGAAAAACATGGGATCATACAGGGTTATATCGGGATCGGAGTTGACAGGCTTGAATATACAAAGGCGCTTATAAAGAGGCTTCAGGCTATAGATTTATTCTTTGATAGATATGAGAGATTCAGGAGAAAATTCACCTTTATCCAGATCGCTGTTCCAACAAGGATGAGGGAACCATACATCAGTTATAAAAAGGCAGTTGAAGAACTGGTCTCGAAGATTAATGAGAGATATTCGGTTGGTAATTGGAAGCCCATTATATACATAGATACAAAAGTTGAGCATAAAGACCTTGTCTCATATTACAGGATGGCTGACATTGCTATAATAAGCTCTGTTTACGACGGCATGAACCTTGTGGCAAAGGAGTATGTTGCGTCAAAGACTGACGAGAAAGGCGTGCTTATATTGAGCGAATTTGCGGGCGCATCTGAGGAACTCGAAGGTGCTATTTTAGTGAACCCTTATGACATCGAAGAATTTTCCGAGTGCATAAAAACGGCTCTAAAAATGCCGGATAAGGAAAAGGTCAGCAGGATGGCGACACTGAGAAGGCATGTCAGCGAAAACAATATTCATAAGTGGATAATCGATATACTTAACGAAATAGCTGCCGTAGCAGCCGTTAAAAGCAAGAAATGCTGTTATCTTTTCGACAATATCATCGAAATAAAGAAAACAGCATTTCATGAGAATATTTTTTTGTTCCTCGATTATGACGGCACATTAACGCCTATTGTCGAGACACCCGATAAAGCTGTTATTTCGGATGAGATGCGTTCCCTGATAATTAAATTAAAGAAACATGTTCCGGTTGCGATTATAAGCGGCAGGGCGCTTAAAGACATAATGGGCAGGGTCAGAATCGAAGACATAATCTACGCTGGCAATCATGGGGCAGAGATATGGGACGGCAAAAAGACGGTTATAAGTCAGGGGTCAGAGGAAGGCAGGAGTTTATTGGAGGAGGTTTTAGAAAAACTAAAAAAAGAGACATCTCATATCAAGGGCGTACGGATAGAAGATAAGGGAATTACAGCAAGCTTACACTTCAGGGGCGTTAATGTCCGTCAGGTCGGCGATATATTCAGAATATTCGAGAAGCTTGCAAAGGAGTATGATGATAAGCTCAGATTTGTTATAGGTAAAAAGGTTTTTGAGATAAGACCCGCCAATATATGGAACAAGGGGGATGCGGTTTTGTGGATAATAGAGAATATGGGAAAGCACAGGTTCCCTCTTTATATAGGCGACGACACTACGGATGAAGACGCATACAGCATTTTAAAGAATAGGGGGCTTTCCATTTCCATAGGCGGCAGTGCTAATGCGGATTATTATATTCAAGATCAAAGGGAGGTTAAGGAATTCCTTATGATGTTATGCGAGGGACTGAATAAATGAGAAAAAAGGTTCTTGAAAGTTCCGTA
>JBKBUA010000228.1:0-1759 GCA_046290845.1 Thermodesulfovibrionales bacterium | reverse complement strand
ATGGTGATTGCGATGGGATGGTCCTTAATTTTCCTGATAAGCTATACAGAGGCTGGGGCAAGAAAGAAAATGTTGATGAGATTAGATATGAGGATGACCATGAAAGTCCTTTTAAGATTGAATAAGGAGCATTAATGCGAATACTTGTAACAGGTGGATGCGGTTTTATAGGTTCGAATTTTATCAGGCATATTCTCAGGAGGTATCCTGATTATGAAGTCATAAACCTCGATGCCCTGACCTATGCTGGCAATTCGGTCAATCTCAGGGACATAGAGAATGATACCAGATACTCCTTTGTTAAGGGGAGGATTGAAGATAGAGAGCTTGTCAGAGGCCTGATAAAGGATGTGGATTATGTTGTTCACTTTGCAGCAGAAAGCCATGTTGACCGCTCAATCGTGGATGTAAGCCCCTTTATTAAAACGAATATAGTTGGAACAACCATTATCCTTGATGCAATAAGGGATTCTTCTGTTAAGAGGTATGTTCATATATCAACGGATGAGGTCTATGGCAGTCTTGGTGAGGAAGGGCGATTCTCAGAGGAAACACCCCTGAGACCTAACTCGCCCTATGCGGCATCAAAGGCATCGGCTGACCTTCTTGTTAGGGCTTACTATGAGACATACAGGATCCCTGCTCTCATAGTAAGGCCGTCAAATAATTATGGCCCCTATCAATTCCCTGAAAAGTTTATTCCCTTAATGATAACGAACCTGATAAAAGATAGACCTATTCCGATCTATGGTGAAGGAAGGAATATCAGGGACTGGCTCTTTGTGGAGGATAACTGCAGGGCCATTGACATAATCCTTCATAATGGTAGAACAGGTGAGGTTTATAATGTAGGTGGGAATTCGGAGATGAGGAATATAGACCTGGCAAGGGCTGTTCTGAAGATAATGGATAAAAAAGACGAGATGATAACCTATGTAAAGGACAGGCCTGGACATGATTACAGATATGCCCTCGACAGTTCAAAGGTCGAAAGGGAGTTGGGGTGGCGACCTGAGACAGACATAATGGAAGGTCTGAGGAAAACTATCCACTGGTACATGAACAATGAATGGTGGTGGAGTCCGCTTAAAGAGAGACTCGAAAGGGAGAGCAAAGGTTTCTGGGAGAGATGAGGATAGTTGTAACAGGTTCCAATGGCATGCTCGCAAAGACCCTCATTCCGGTCCTCTCTGAGGAGCATGATGTTATTGGTCTCGCAAGGGAATCTCTCGATATAACGGATAAAGGTTTGGCTGATCGGTTAATAAAAGAGGCATCACCTGACATAATAATCAACTGTGCCGCTTATACAAAGGTCGATAAGGCCGAGGAAGAAAGGGAAAGGGCATTTCTAATCAATGGGAAAGGTGTCCAGAATCTTGCCCTGATCTGTGCGGATATGAATATCCCTCTCTGTCATGTAAGTACGGATTATGTCTTTGATGGAATGAAGAATAGACCATATACCCCCTTTGATAACACAAATCCTGTTAATACATACGGAGAATCCAAGCTCGCAGGCGAAAGATACATCGAATGGATAATACGCAAATTTTATGTCATAAGGACAAGCTGGCTTTATGGCGAAGGTGGCAATAATTTTGTGTACACAATCTTGAGGCTTGCAAAGGAAAGGAAGGAACTGAGGGTTGTAAATGATCAGATTGGCTCTCCAACCTCTACTTTATCTCTCTCCAATGCTATAAAGAGGTTGATAATAACAGGTGCTTATGGCATATATCATTATACAGATGATTCA
>JBKBUA010000022.1:18368-19637 GCA_046290845.1 Thermodesulfovibrionales bacterium | reverse complement strand
CATTACAGGGCCTTTCCCTGCCTATGAGATGCTTGATGGTGTTTGCTAAGCCATCGGCGAACAAGATTGAAAAAAAGGATATAGTAAATATGATTAATGCCCTCTTCTTTTCTTTTAAAAGATATAAAATTAGAAATGGAAAGGCTATGAGATAGGCCTTACTCGTAATAAATGGCATAAGAAGGTCAAAAAGATTATTCTCGCACCCCCTGTTGATTAAGAAGAATAACTCTCTATCCAGTTGTCTTATCCATTCAGACATGCTATATAATATCACACATGAATCTATCCACCTTAGACTTCACAATAATAGGCGCCTATATGCTCCTGTCCCTTTTGATTGGTCTGTATTTCACGAAGAGGGCATCATCCAGCATGAATGAGTTCTTTCTGTCAGGGAGAAACCTGCCATGGTGGCTTGCCGGCACATCAATGGTTGCAACCACCTTTTCATCCGATACCCCCCTTTATGTAACAGGTCTTGTAAGGGGTCATGGAATATATGAGAACTGGCAGTGGTGGTGCTTTATATTTTCTGGGATGATGTCCGTCTTCTTCTTTGCAAAGTTATGGCGTAGGCTCGGTGTGCTAACAGATATTGAACTAATTAATATCAGGTATTCGGGAAGGTCTGCCTCCATTCTCAGGGGCTTCAAGGCGTTATATTTCTCCACTGCTATACATACAATCATAAAGGCACAGGTCATCCTCGCCATGGCAAAGATACTGGATGTGAGCCTGGGATGGGGGAAATGGGAGAGCATCATCATCTCCAGCAGTATAACGATCGCCTATTCAATGCTTTCAGGCTACTGGGGTGTTGTGACAACAGACTTCTTCCAGTTCATAATAGCTATGGCAGGTGCGGTCATCCTCGCCTTTGCCTCTGTCAGCAAAGCAGGCGGGATCAATGCCATCAGGACGAGTCTCGATGATACTGCTCTGAGTTTCTTTCCTCCACTCAATGAGGGCCTTTTCGGCATGGCCTTTATGACCTTCCTCGGTTATGTCGGTCTAAGCTGGTGGTCAAAGTACTCCTCTGACGGTGGAGGGGTAATAGTGCAGAGGATGGCATCATGCAGGAATGAAAGACACAGTCTCCTGGCAACATTATACTTCAATATTGCAAATTATGGTCTCAGGACATGGCCATGGATAATAGCAGCCCTCGCCTCTATTGTTCTTTATCCTCTGGTAAAAGACCATGAGGCAGTATATCCTTTGATGATGGTTGACCTGTTGCCATCAGGGCTAAAGGGCCTCATGCTT